>JABIXH010000086.1 GCA_018664975.1 Nitrospina sp.
AACTGCGTATTCATTCGATTTCAATTGCAGGTTATCCCTGATATGCAAAGGCGGAACAATGAAACCCATTTCCAGGGCAAACTGTCTGCGAATAGATTTGATCCTTTCTAAAAGTTCTCCATTTCGGTCAGCATCAACAAGTGGAATCAATTCATAACCCACTTCCAATTCCATGATATCAAGGGGAAGGATGGACTCCACTTTTTCTGGTAAGGGAACCTTGGCCTCACTTTCCTTTTTACGAAGTTGTAACTGCTCAACCTTCTCATTGTCCTGCATTTTGTAATAGGCAATAAACCCAGCCAATAGAGACATTAAAATAAATGGGAAATGAGGTAACCCTGGAATCATACCAAAGAAAAATAAAATACCTGACGCAATGATGAACGCATAAGGCTGATCCAGAAGTTGCTTGATCAATTCACCCGGCAGGTTCTTGTCCGATACAGCCCGAGTCACTACCAAACCTGCAGCAGTAGAAACAACCAATGCGGGCAATTGAGTCACCAGGCCATCACCAATCGTCAATAGCGTATAGACCTGAGCCGCTTCACTGGCTGCCATTCCCTGCTGAAATACACCAATGGCAAAGCCACCCAGAATATTAACCAGAGTGATGAGAATACCTGCGATCGCATCTCCACGCACAAAGCGAATGGAACCATCCATGGATCCATAAAAATCCGCTTCACGTTCAAGATTTCTCCTTCGCGTACGGGCATCCTGCTCGTTTATCAGACCTGCATTCAAGTCAGCGTCAATACTCATTTGCTTACCGGGGATAGCATCTAATGTAAAACGGGCGGCAACTTCTGAAGTACGTACAGAACCCTTGGTAATAACAATAAAGTTAATCATAACCAAAATTATGAAAATAACAGTACCCACCACATAATTACCACCAACAACAAACGACCCAAAAGATTGAATCACCTGCCCCGCCGCTGCGGCACCTTGATCTCCATTTAAAAGAATGATTCGGGTCGAAGCAATGTTCAAAGAAAGCCGCAACAAGGTAATAATGAGCAACAGAGATGGGAATACAGAAAACTCCAGCGGGGAAATCATAAATACCGCTACCATGAGCACAATCAGCGAAAAGGTAAGACTGAAAGAAAGAAGCAGATCCAGCAACGCAGTGGGAATAGGCATGACCATAACCCCAAGAACCGTAATGATTCCCATCGCAACCAACATTTCCTGCGGTCGCTGCAATATAGAATTTACACCACCCGTTTTAGCCATGATCTCTTCTTTCAACCTTTCAAAATTTTGACACGTCCCCAAACAGAACCAAGTGCCTTAAACCCCCTTAAATAAAGGCCTTGAAAAACTCAGACCTATTTTCGGGAAGTGAAAAATCTTCCAAATCCTTTAATTACTCTAAAAATGCAAGCTTCATACCGAAGCCTCTTATTCCTATTAAAAAATAGTTTGGGATATAATGGTTTGATAGAAGAATATTACCCTTCACTTTATTATGCCTACATTTCCTTCCTTTAAGATTGGGTTCTCAATACTTCTGAGTTTGCTTTTCCCTGCCTTACCCGTCTTCGGAAACGCGTTTTATGATTCGCTTCCTGAAAATAAGCGTGAAGAAATTAAAATCATCGATGACCATACCATAGAGATCGGGATCGGCCCTGATAACCGTTCGGTCAGCTGTAACATTCTGGATGCGGTACAGAGCATCCCTTACGTTGTCGCAGAAGGGAAACCAGCGACCGTATTTGTAAACAAGGAAAAGATATTCTATTTCCGCAACAAATTGTACACTTGGGATCGGGAGGGTAAATACCGGGTACGGTTGACAACTAAATACATTCGAAAATTTGGAAACATACGTATCCACGTTCCGAAAGAAGGGACCACATTGGTGGAGGCAGTGCAGACCGCCTCACCCAAATATTCTTCATTCTATCATCAGACTCTTCCACAAAAAATAAAGGAAGAAATCACCATCATTGATGAAAACATGGTGGAAGTAGCAATCGGCCCCGATGACCGCTCTATCAGTACCACCCTCGTTCATGCGGTAAAAAGCATCCCCTCAGTGAAAGAAAGTGAAGAACCCGATCACGTGTACGTCAATTACGAACCGATATACCATATTAAAGAAGGTTTTTACGCTTGGGATGCAGAAGGGAAAATTCCAGTTATGTTGACAACAAAATATGTTCGAAGCTTCGGCAATATTAAAATTCACATTATCGAAGAAAAAGCTATTTCCAACTTTGAGGATTTAACAAAACCAGTAGCACCTAAAGAATTGGCCCACTCTTCTAAACAAGAAACTTTATCCTCTAAACAACCTATTGAAAATTTTGAATGGGTAATTCAAAACGAAAATTTACCTCCCGAAAACCCAATTCCTTCAATAGAGTCCAGAGAGCCTCCTCCTATTGTAATAAAGAAACCACCTGCACCTTTAAAACCTTCATCCCCAGCCGTGCCTCACAAAAATATAGCGGGAGTTGTAAAGGGGTTCCGCCTCGCGCAATTTGGCATGAATGAGGAACAAGTAATCCGGGCAATAGAAGCTGACTTTGGTCTGCTAGAAAATAAAGTTGAAAAGAGAAGTGACCCTAAATCGGGCCAACACGTATTGACAATTTCCTCTCCTACTCTGGAGCCTGAAAATGGTAAAGCCTGGATTCATTACTATCTTTCCCCATTAGATCAAACCCTGAACAGGGTCGATGTTATATGGGGCCATCCAGACCACTCTATAGTGGACCCAGCTATTCTGAAAAAATCGGCAAAGAGATTCAAAAACCTATTTACCCAGTTCCGGCAACTGAAAATCCAGACTACAGACCCGAATTCGGATAAAGAACCTTATTTATTTTATGGATTGGACACTTTAGGAAATGGGATCAAAATGATGTGGGCCACACCTCTCGATAAAAACTTTCAAACTATTTCTCAGTCAGTAACTACGCTGACGCTCTCCTACTTCCTTCCTCAAAAATGAATCAAAAGTTATAAATGCATAGATTAAGAAAAGTTTTTGAGTTTAAACACATAGGCCAGAATCTCCGCCACAGCCTTATAAAGGCTGGCTGGGATCAATTGGCCGATTTCTACGGTCTTGTTTAAAGTACGAGCCAATGGTTTGTCCTCTACGAGAGGTATGCCATGTTCTTTGGCAATTTCCCGAATGCGCATGGCTATCGGGCCTACACCTTTGGCAACCACCACAGGGGCTGAAGTTTTTTCAGGATCATACTTGATCGCAATAGAGATATGTGTGGGGTTGGTCACAATCACATCCGCATCAGGAACGGCCGACATCATACGTTTTCGCGCCATCTCCATTTGAACCGTTCGAATGCGTTGTTTAATTTGTGGGTTACCATCCGTCTCTTTTCTTTCCTCCTTTACTTCCTGCTTGGTCATACGAAGATTTTCTCGGTAGGTAAAACGTTGAAATGCAAAATCAATGAGGGAAAGGAAAATCATGACTAACAGCACATGAAAAATAATTTCCAATGCAATTAATCCCATAAAAGAAAGCGTCTGCCCCACTCCAAAACCCATCAATGGGGGAATCTCCTTCCAATGTGACTTTATGACAAAATAGGAAATAACCGAAATGATTCCTACTTTGAAAAGAGATTTAAATAACTCCATCAGGGTATTTTTGGAAAATATTCGACCAAATCCTTTTAGCGGACTCAACTTGCTAAATTTGGGGATTAGAGGATGTGTTGAAAAGCGCAAACCTCCAATCTGAACCAGGTTGGATAAAAGTCCTCCCATCATAACGAGTATTAGAAAAGGACCAATAATTTTCAAAAACCCTTTCATCGAACCCGCAATGACTTCGAATAATGTTTCAGGGTTTAGTTGGATAGAGCCAGCATTAGCAATCATGGCATACCAGGAACCCATCACGTTGCGGGTACTTTGTTCACCCAAAGTCATAAAACCAATAAGGGCCGCAAGAAGTACGAATGAAGAGTTAATCTCACGACTATGAGCAAAATTACCCTTTTCCTCACTATCGGTAATACGTTTGGACGATGGCTCTTCAGTTTTTTGGTCTTTATTGTCTTCGGCCATTTTGCGCTCGCAATATTATAGGGCTCGCAAAAATCCCATAAATTTAATGGGTAGTTCATACATTTGTTGCTGAACGAGAATACTAAAAAACGAAATTGATAGACCCACCATTAATAGTCCAACTCCGATTTGTAATGGAAAACCTACAATGAAAACGTTCATCTGAGGAACCGTTCTGGCCACCAGACCCAATCCAACACTCAGAAAAAATAGAATTGCCATGATGGGAGCCGCAATTTTTACGGCAATGGTGAAGGTCCCTGAGAACAGGTGGAGCATATATTCCGGAGTGATACTGGCAAAGCTTACCTCAGCAGGATTTACAATAAAAAAACTTTCAACGATTGCCTGAAGAATAAAATGGTGGGCATCAACAGCGAGAAAAATCAATACCGCTAGAATGTTATGAAACTGTGCGGTGACAGATACCTGCGTATCTGTTTGAGGATCAATAACATTCACCACTCCAAATCCCATTTGGAAATCCACAACAGTTCCAGCAACCTGAACCGCCGCAAAAATAAGCCTCGCAATATAGGCAATTCCCAGACCGATAGTCACATCAGCTATAAGAAAAACCGCAAGCTCTAAAACACCACGCGGATCGGGCAAAGGCCTATCCTTCACCGATGGAAAAACTACTATTGCAATAAAGAGGATAAGTCCGATTTTCATGGTCGCAGGAATCTGACGACTCCCCAAAATCGGAACAAAAAGGATTAATGCCCCGACTCGAAAAAACACAAACATGAAGCTTTCAAACTCAGCATAATTGAGATTGAAAATATCCATTATTGAATATATTCAGGAAAATTAGTGAGGACGGTGGATGTAAAGTTAATCATCAACTGCATCAACCATGGGAAGAATAATAGAACAGACAAAAACACAGCCAGGATTTTAGGGATGAAGGTCAAAGTCAATTCTTGAATCGAAGTTACAGCCTGGAAAATAGAAACCGCAAGCCCCGTCACCAGCCCAAACCCCAGCATTGGAGCTGACAAAAGCAGGGTAGTTTTAATGCTTTCCATTGCAAAATCTATAATAAATGCTTGAGTCATGCTTATTTATCCTCCAAAACTTCTGACCAATGAACCCACGGTTAAATACCAGCCATCTACCATCACAAACAGCATCAACTTAAAAGGAAGAGAAATTAAAACGGGGGGAAGCATCATCATTCCCATAGATAAAAGTATGCTGGCTACAACCATGTCTAAAATTAAAAAAGGAATATAAATCAAAAACCCGATCTGAAACGCCGTTTTTAATTCGCTTATGATAAAAGCAGGAATTAAAGATTGTATTTCTACCTCCGCATCGCTGGTGGACTGTCCTTCCGACATATTCACAAACAACGAAAGATCTTTTTCCCGGGTTTGTTTCAACATAAAATTCTTGATGGGTGCTTCAGCCAGCTTTAACGCATCCATTTGAGAAATTTCTTCATTCAGGTAGGGTTGCAAAGCATTCTGGTTGATTTCGCTCCAGGTTGGCCCCATAACAAACAGCGTCAGGAACAGGCCTAATCCAATTAGAATCTGTGTTGGCGGTGTTTGTTGTGTTCCCATCGCCTGACGTAGAAAAGATAAAACAATTATGATCCTGGCAAAGGAGGTGGTCATAATCAGAATCGATGGAGCCAATGTCAAAATGGTGAGCAGAAATAAAATTTGCAAGGCGCTGGAAACTTTTCCAGGATCGTCTACATCCTCCATCCCTAATTGTAGAGAAGGAAGCGGTATCGCCTCGGCTTGCACAATCCCTCCGGCAAAAAAAGCCAGTGCAATCAGAACCAAATATAGGCTGATTTTTTTCATATTCATGCTCTTGCGCTTTTAAACCTTCCCATTTGCTGTTTGATTTGAGCCGTCACATCGGCTACGGATTTATTCTTATTAACCGGTTCAGGACCAGAAAACTTTTTCATAAAATTGGAAAACTGGCCAGTCGTTTTGCTTTCAGATGTTCCGGCTACTTCCGATTGGATGCTTCCCATATTCCAATTCAACCCACTACCGCCCTTACCGCCTCTGGATTTAATTTCTTCTATTTTCTCAGGGTCAGTAATATTAGTAAGTAGTGAGATATTGTTCTGGGACATTCCAAGCACTAACACCTCATCCGCAACTTCAACCAGAACAATATTTTTTTTAGGCCCTAAAAAACCAGTTCCTAGAACATTAATCAGCTTTTCCCCGCCGCCGAACATTGTATTTTTCAACACGTATTTTTTAAAACCAAAAAACAGGAGAAACATGATTCCAAGAACAACGGAAAGCATAGAAACCATTTTCAGGCCAGAGGGAATTAATTCAATCGGCTTTCCAGTCGGGCGAGAATCCTGCAAAGAAAAACCCTTGTTCCTCTTATCAGAAGATTGTTTCTCTTTACCTTTTTGTGCGCCGGTTTCTTTATCAGGCTTAGAATTTTGCTGAGCAACTTTTCTAATTTGTTCCACGATGGGTTCAACCCCCATTCCTGCTCGAGTTACTTTTATATTCGGAGCCTTCTCCACTTCTTCAGTTTTTAGGACTTCAACAGATTTTGATGTTTCTATCACTTCAGTGGAAACTGGAACTTTCTTTTGGTCCAGTGCGCGAATTTTTTCAGAAGCTCGGGCCAGGAAAATTGACAGTTCATCTTCAGTCATCAGGTCATGATTAGCAGGTTCCACCTCTTTAATTTTTTCAGCAATTACGGGGACAGATTCACCTTCATCCAGGCGGACAATCAGAAAACGACCTTGCCGGGCGATATGAAATCGATCCCGAAGGTCAATGGATTTATCCTTTTTAAGAAATCGCACCCTCAGGGTATTCTCATCAAATTGAGCGGCAAATATCTTCGTGGTAGAAAAACTGTCAGCAGGGAAATACTTTTTTGCGGGCTTAATAAATGCCGAAGGAAAATCAATTTGAACCGATTTATCAAAAAATACCGGTTCTTTATAATCATCAACCGGTTTTTCAAATTCAAACCGGACAATGAATCCATGGTCCACTTTACTGGTAACCACATTTTTCAAAGGGTTAAGAGAATCCCATTTTCCGGATGCCCCAGCCATAGTGGTGAGAGAAAATAAAACTATCCCAACCAGAAGTTTAATTCTTAGAACATGTTTCATTGCAAGCACCCTTACTTGTTTTAAGTTCCGTCAAAAAATCCGACAGTATTTTTCCTTAAAACAACAAATTGCAAGGGTTGTACCTAAATGAAATAAATTTCAGGCAAATACAAATTTTTTTAGGAATTTCTTTTCAACAGGTAGGGAGTAATTCGAGGGGATATGATAAAACCAGCCGCAAAATTTAAGTGCGACTGGTTTTATGACAGAGACTGTACGCGTTCCATAGGTGAAACGATATCCGTTAAGCGCACGCCAAACTTTTCGTTTACAACAACCACTTCGCCACGGGCCACTAACTTCTGATTGACCAGAACTTCCAAAGGCTCACCTACCAGCTTAGTCAGCTCTATCACTGAACCCTGCCCCAATTGCAAGAGATCGTTGATTAACATTTTGCTTCGGCCCAACTCTACGGTAACAGTTAGAGGGATGTCGAGAATAAGGTCCAGGCTTTTGGTTTCGCCACCAGGAGCCCCGGATTCACCAACATCATCCATACCTCCATCATCTTCCCCTGAGTCGATATCCTCGATATCTTCCAGAGCTTCAAAATCCTCTTTTGCGGATTCATCTTCCATAATCTTATCCTTCCCTTTCGATTATTTCAGTTATCTGTACAGCTTTGTTTCCTCGTGATACACCAGGAAAACCTTTAAACTTGGGGTTTTGCTCAACTTTCAAAGTTAATGGATCGGTAACATCATTTCCCAGAATAATGGTATCCCCCACCTTGTAGCCCATTAATTCCTGGGGAGTAATCTCTGTTGTGCCCAACTCAGTAATAATTTCCACTTCGGTAGTTAAAAGCTCCGTTCTGAGTCTGCGGACCCAAACCTGATCCACCTCCATCTCTTCACTCTGGAACTGCGCTTTTAGTTTGGGAATCACCGGTTCAATAGCCGCATAAGGAAGACAAATTGTCAAAGTCCCTGAAATGTTTTCCATTTCGATTTCGAACAAGATGACCAATACGATATCGGTCGGAGGGACAATTGCCGCAAACTGCGGGTTAACTTCTGAACGAACAAAATTTGTGGTTACCGTATGCACAGGACGCCAGGCTTTTTCCAGATCTTCCAGCACGCTCA
>JABIXH010000225.1 GCA_018664975.1 Nitrospina sp.
CGCACCCATTCACGAATATTGACGCCACTTGTCTTTACGGTCTTAGTCATATTTAATTTCTAATCGGGCCATACCCGGTGGGAACAGGCTCCACACCTGTCGCATTAGCATCATGCTGGTCACTGATCTTACAGGATAAACAGGGGTTTAACAATTCCGTTTTCGTCACATTCCTATAACGATGCTATTAGAATATGATTAGAAACAATATTAAAAACCCCCTCAGCACCCTTTCTCAGGGGAGAATAAATTGGAAAAACATAAAAGCGAGATGCTAAGACAAACTCAAGGGGCGGATCACCTGCTAGCTCAAGCCAGACTTTCGCCGCAGGTACCAGTCCATCACCAAAAGTCCCACCACCAATCCATAGGCCCACCAGTTATCCCAAAGCGAAAACGACCGGCTGTAACTTTTGACCTGCACATCCGGATTGGCAAACCGGTACCCGCTGAGATCATCACTGCCAGTCAAAAGGTGGTGGCTTCCATCAGTGATTTCAGAAATCTTTTTCAAGAGAGTATCGTTGACCAAAGGTTTTTCAAATTCCGCAGTATCCTTTAATACTGAAAACATGATTTCCTCAGTCAGGGATTCCGCCTCCAATCCCGCTTGTATCTGAGCGGAATAAAATCCTTGCTCATCGGGCAAAAACGGGAAGACTGCTTCACCCTGCTCATCGGTTTTCAAGTCATAGTCCGTTTGCTTATCCAGTTTTGCACGGATTGGCTTCAAGGTCAGTTTTGCCGTTACGCCAACCGCTGGCTGGTAGTTTTTTTTCAACAATTTTAACTTTATCAGAGCCTGTTCACCTTCCCGATACCGTTCTTTATCAGACTCCAACTGCAGGCGTCTTGTTTCGGGTTCAGCGATCAGCCAATCAATGACATTGTTCCAGAACTTTTGGAAATATCTTCCACTGCCTCCACCGCCAACATTCCTTAAGTTCCAGTTCCATACTGAATCGGTAGCCAGCACAGCTGTACGGCCCTTACCAAATTTTCCAGTGGCCAGAAGGGGAAGTTCCTTACCCTCGGCATGCCAAGCCAGTACATGAGCATTCTTATCCGGGAATAATCCCACATTAATACCTTGCAGAGGAGGAAGTGACTGCCATGCATTTATATTCAGGTTCAGGTCTTTTTCCAGACGAAGAATGGGGTGCCGAGAAAACTCCTGGTTCAGGACTGGCTGAAAGGCTTCGTCTTTAAAAGTCCTGGAGCTATCACTAAAATTTACCGGAAGAATTTCTTCAATCGGAGTCCGCGAGTAACCGCCTCCCTGGAATGAAATGTCTCCCCCAATCATTAAAAAAGCACCACCATTTCGGACATATTTTCGAATATTATCCAAATATTTTTTGTCAATGAACGGGTCGTATTTAAAGTTCTGGAAAATAACCAGATCAAAAGAACTCAAATAATCATCGAACAAAAGGTTGGAGGGAAAAGGGATCAGGCTAAGTTCGGAAACCGGTGCCTCCACATCATCACCCAGATTCCGTAGAATAAAGAATGACAGCAGATCCACCTTCGGGTTGTGGGCAAGAACTTCGCGGAGATACCGGGAGTCCCACGAAGGGCGACCGTTTAGATGCAAAATCCGAATCCTGTCCCGCACCACATTGATATCAATCTCTCTTTCATTATTAGTATGAATGAATTCTCCTGCAAACTTGGGCAAACTTAGGGTATAAATCTTTTT
Organism: Nitrospina sp.; assembly: GCA_018664975.1. GTDB lineage: Bacteria > Nitrospinota > Nitrospinia > Nitrospinales > VA-1 > LS-NOB. The sequence goes on from JABIXH010000225.1 coordinate 1,703, forward strand.
CCCCACATTGACAGGTGTGAATTCCAATTCCACCTCAAGTCGTTTGGTATCCTCCCGCACTTCAATGATCTTTGAGACCAGAATATGATCTCCCTCTTTCAAAACCAGCGGGATGTTGCGATTGCCCAGCGAAGAGGAAAACACGGTGAGAGAAATCCGCATAGGTTGTTGCACAAATCCAAAGTCCGATGCTGAAACAGCCTCAATTGCCAAGTCCTTAAATCCTTCATTGCTTCCTGCCTGCATAGTATGAACCGGACTCCCCAATTTCTTGAGTTGCTCAACCAGGTTGCGGGAAATCTCACCTGACTCCACGGTCAAATCCGCACCATCCGAAAACAGGAATACCCCTTGAAGTGATTTTGCCTGGTATTGCTCGACCAATCCGTCAAAGGCCAAAGTCAGGTCGGTATAGGGACGATGAGGTCGATAAACATTTTCCACCGCACCCGCACTCACCTTATTTATCTCGTCTGAGAAAAAATAATAGTCTACGTTAAAATCTTTGCCTAGGTTTTCAAGATAGGAAGCATTCGCATCCAACGTATTTTCTATCAGATCAATTCTGGGTATTTCATCTCCAATACTTTTTGTTTTTATAGAAAGGCTTTTACTGTTATCGAGCAGTACAGCTATGGAATTTTTGAGCGATTGGCTTTTTCGGAATTCCAACTCTGGCTTTAATAGTATCAATAGTAATAGAGCGAATGTTCCCAACCTGAGGGAGAAAAGAAGGAGCTTTCGGTTCCGGGAATTCACCCGATTCAGACTGGTCCAGAAAAACCAGAGTGCAAGAGGAATCAAAAATCCCAGGGCAGACAAGACCAGCACAGGGTTGTCAGGCAACCAATGAATTTGCCACTGGTTAAATTCGTTTACGCCTAATAATTTTGCCAGCGGGTTCATCTGGAATTGTACCGGCGTAAACGTTCAAGAATAATAGGCAAATGCACCATGTCTTTTTTATAGTCCAGAGTCAATGCATACATTATGATATTAACGCCCAGGCGAATGGCCAATTGCCTTTGCCTATACCCTCCTGCAATCACATCATAATTCCATTGCCCCAGTTTATTCCGTGCCCAGGCACCACTCTGGTCATTGGAGCTATACATTAGAACAGTCCTTCCCTTAATGGATATGCCTTCAAGAAAGGGTTTGATGATGGATCGGCCCGAAACTGTATTAAGCAAATAAAACGAACGAAAGATAGAATGATCACGCGAAAGTTTTTGGAGCGGATTTTGCGGAAACAATGCCGATATCATTTTACGCACCGAGACATCAAATGCGGAACCAGCTTTAGCGGTACTATCATCAATAAAAAGAAATCCTCCGTAACTCAAATAATTCCGTAAAATGGCCAAGTCCTTTTCAGGGAAAGGATCAAAGCCCTCATCCCCAGCCATATAGATGAAAGGGTGTCGGAATAATTCAGGGTCGGCAAGTTTCAGCGCCACCGGTTCACGGTTGACTTCAATAGATGTTCTACGCGAAACCTGAGCCAGAATACTTCGCAGAGCTTCAGGCCGCGGGTTATCGTTCCCTCCCTGGTAAATGATCCGTGGAAGGGTCAGGTTGGAATAGCCGGCCACAGCCAAGGATATATTCTTACCCCAGGCAGTAAAAAATAGAATAAAACCTAATATTGTCAAAATTTTTCGCATCCACTTGAGTTTAAAACAGGAAGGGGTCTTATAGCAATGAATCAAAACCAATTGTGCTGACAGGATAATTCTTTTTGTAGGTCAGGGCTCGCTAAGGTAAACTTGGATCGAAAATTTATCTCAACCTTTAGCAAAATATTTTTATGCCACGAACCGTATTGCTCAATCCCGGCCCAGTCAATGTAACCGATAGAGTCCGGCAAGCCTTGATGCTTCCCGATCTCTGCCACCGAGAAAAAGAATTCTCGGATCTCATGGCAGGCATCCGCACCAAATTGCTCCAGGCCTTTGACATAGAAGAGAAATACACATCGGTTTTGGTTTCTGGCTCGGGGACTGCGGCATTGGAAATGGCTGTTTCCTCCTCTTTGAGTTCAGGCCGGTCCATGTTGGTCATCGAGAATGGTGTCTATGGAGAACGTATTGGAAAAATCTGCGATGTCTACCAGTTCAATCGCCACACTCTCACGCTAGGCTGGGGAGAGCCGCCCAACATGGAACGTATTGAAAACGAATTGCAACAAAATCCCGATATAGAAATTGTGGCTCTAGTGCATCATGAAACGACAACCGGACTCCTCAACCCGTTAAAAGAAGTGGGAGAGCTTGCCCGGAAGTATGGGAAAGTATTTTTGGTGGACTGCATAAGCAGTCTGGCGGGGGATGAAGTTGATTTCAAATCCATTGATATAGCGGTCGGCACCGCCAATAAATGCATTCAGGGTTTTCCTGGGGTGTCTTTTGTTTTGTTTCAGAAAAAAGAGTTGCAACGTTTGGACAGGATTCCAGAGCGCACGCTTTACTTCAATTTGACCGGCTACCACAAGGCCCAGGAAGCAGGAGGCATGCTGTTCACCCCATCGATTCCGGCCCATTACGCACTCAATGTAGCACTCGATGAACTGATCGAAGAAACCGTTGCCGGCCGGGTAAAACGCTATGCCAATGCCGCAAAATTTTTACGCGATGGATTCAAAGATATTGGGCTGGAGTTTTTGATCCCTGAGGGCTGGCGAAGTAATTGTTTGACTGGCCTGCACCTGCCAAAGGGAATGAGTTATGAAAAACTTCACGGTGAACTGAAGGCTAACGGCTTTGTCATTTATGCCGGGCAAGGAAACTTGAGCAATAATATTTTTCGTATCGCTAATATGGGCGATATTACCCAGGAGGAGTTCCAGCGCTTTTTAAAGGTACTGGCAACGGTCTGCTAATTTCCGCTCTGGTCATCTTCGACCTCAATTTCCATCGACCATTCGGCCGCAGGGTTGGCATTCAACATCCACGGTTCACGCGTATATTTCTCACCATTTCGGTTGCCAAATTTCTCAAGGCTATCTTTGTTCTCCTCAAGAAATTTCCTGAATACCATTTTGGGCCTCTTTGGTCTTTCTGCCATCTTTAAGTCCTTAAGTTGTCTTAGTTTTGAAATATTATAATATCCTGATTATGAGAGATCAATACCCTAAAAACATCGTTGATGACCTTTTAATGTCAGGATTCGGGTCCCATCATGAGAATAAAAGAGTTCAGCAGTTTGGGGTCAAACTCATGACCCATTTTAGATTTCATAATGGTGAGCGCCTCAAGTGTTTTCAAGGATTTTTTGTAACTGCGACGCGTTGTCAGAGCATCATAAACATCGGTTAATTTACAGATTCTCGCGAACAGAGAAATATCTTCCCCGGCAAGGCCCCGGTGATAACCCTCGCCATTATATTTTTCATGGTGTTGCCCTACCATTTGGATGACTTTTTCTCCGTAGCATCCCAATTCACTCAAAACCTCCTCACCGCTATCCGTGTGCTTTATGATCATTTCAAACTCTTCTTCTGTCAAAGCTCCCTTTTTATTAATAATTTCCTTGGGAATTCTCGATTTGCCGACATCATGCAACATACCGCCCAATCCCAGTTCATGAACTTCATCGGCGGACATGCCTAACTTCAGCGAAAATGACATGCACAGGAGCCCAACATTAATACTATGGGTATAAGTATAATAATCTTTCTCCATGATCTTGGTCAGCCCATGAAATCCCAGCTCATTATTCTCCAGACATTTCCCCATCAGGTCCACCACCTGATCAGAACCTCGCAGAATTTCAGGGGAGGAATTTGCATCAAAAAACTGCTGAGTAACATCCTTGGAAAGGTCATAACCCTTTTCCATTTTTTTTTCAGGGGTGGCGTCCGAGTTTATTACATAATCGCGCAGGGAATTGGTGGCATGCTCAAAATAAAGAGTCAGGTCGTCTTCATGGATAAAAAGCTCTTCCATAAAGTCTGAAGATTGCAGCAACTTTCGCACCTTATCGCGGTATTGAGGCTCTTTACTCGCATATAAAACATAGTTCTCATCATCAATGCCCTGTTTGTAGTAAATGTTGAATGCAAGATCAGCTTTCTTATCCAGAATCTTGTTATCAATGGGATGAAAATGTTCAGCACCCTGCTTGGAAGACATAATGAATCGAACTCCAATTACTGGCTTTAACCGCTAAATATTAACGGAATTATTACATAGCAATAAAAATGGCGGCAGAAGTAACTTTACTTAGAGTTAAAGCTTTTCTCAAGCAGAATCAATCATTTTATTTTTACAAAAACTCTCCACCTTTAAATGAAAAGGCAAGAATGGGAAAATCAATGGGTTTGGGCCAAGTCATTCCACCTTCTCAAACATATAATTAACTTTCAGGCACAATTTGAATTTCAAAGAAAAACAAATATTATAAGGAACACAACCGTCATACAGGCCATAAAAACTATCCGCTTCCAACTTGACAGGGAAGCATGCTCTGATTTTCTGCCATCCCAGTTCCTCAAATTGCCTTGAAATGGTGCCATGTGCATACTCATGATGACCCCCTCGGTTAATAAATAACTTACCCTCCTATATATAAAGGTCATTTAACCCGCGCATATATTCCCCAAACCAAAATTTAATTTAAGTGGAAGATTTTATTTAAAAACCTATATTAAAACTAAGGATGGTGCTTGAAATCACCTCAAAAAAATGAGGAGGTGGAGAGAATGTTTTTCCCGGTTACTATTTACGATTCTGCGGGGAAGGTCAAAAAAGTTCTTTCATCAAAAAAGTTACATGAAAGACATTGGAGGCGGTTCTTCGATGCTGAAAACCTTTCATCCATCACCAAAGGAAGAAAACGGGAAATGCCCAAAGGCCTGAAAGGAAAATTGGATCAGGAGTTTCCTAAAATATCGGTTCGTCTTTTTCGTTAACCAATAAAAGGGCGCTATCGATAGTCACCGGTAAGGCTGAAACCCGACCAGTACGAGGGGTGTGGGTAAAGACGCTTGACAAGTAGTTGAGCTTTCCTCAGGCTTTCGGCCTTATTTCCGCTCTTGTAGTTCCGGTAAAAATGTTTGATCAGCACAGCGGTAGAGATATCGCTCACCCTCCAAAGCGAAGATAAGATGGATCGTGTGCCTGCATAAATAAAGGCACGATTGAGTCCTACCAGTTCATCGCCCCCAACAATATCCCCCAGTCCGGTTTGGCACGCACTCAAGGTTACGATATCGGCATTGATTTCCAAGCCAAACACTTCATTCATCTCAAAATTACCATCGTCTGTAGCAGTACGCGCCAGCTTTAACGATGAAAACAAAGGGTTGATCGGATCAAACTCACCATGCGAAGCAATATGAATGATCTGGTACTCTCCGATACGCTCCTGAAGCAAGCTCTCCGTAGCATTCTCGCGGGTAAAAATATCGACCTTGGGGAAGTCCCATTTGATGGCGTTAGACTCCATTTCCGCCAGAGGCAGGTCATAATTAAAATCTCCCAGGTCCGGGTTCCCTATTGCGAGAACCTTGATATCCCGGTCCCGCTTAGCCACCTCTTTAAAAGTAAACTGCATAACCGAAGCACTGGGAGAATAAAACAAAGGATATTTTTCTACCAAATAGCCCTGGTCATCCCGCAAAGAGGAAAAAGAAATATAATGCAGGTGTCCATGTGGAACGATTCCCAAAAAGCTTTTCCCTTTAAAATATGGCTCAACAGGTTTGATCAGCAGGGAATAGAGTTGTTGCGCCTGTTCTTCAATGGGAGCCAGTTTTTGAATGCGTTCGCGATAATCGGCGATCAATCCATTCAAGCTTTTCTCCTTAAATGGAATACGAGCAACATCAATTTTATCCTTAGTAACCACCCAGGCAACCAGTTCGTTTTCTGTCACCAGATACTCTACCAATGCCACCGAATCATCCAATAATGTTTGCAGTGCGGGGAGAGTGATTGCTTCTACCGTAACAAAGCTGGAAATTTCCGGGTTCTGCTCTTTGGCATCAATCAGAAGATCCTGATACTGGTTCCTGGCTTTCACCAGTTCCTCCGCCAGCACTTTCGCATCTGCATCCTGACCGGATCTGCGGACGTTCGCCATGTCCTCTTCAATTTTTCGGATGGCTTGTTTCTTACGGGTCAAAGTTTCATACAGACTTCTACTGACATCATTTTTCAAACTGATTTTCTGGTTTCCTAACAAATCGATAAAACTCCTCGATTTTGCACGCTCAGCGAATTGGAATGACTCGTTAATTTTTCCCATATTTAAAAGCAGGAGAATGAGTTCTTTATACACATCCTGCTTATCGGTCAAAAACCCATTCTGAAACTCTTCCACCTTGATGGCCGCGCGTAAGGAATCTACTACAGCCACCGATTTTTTATACGCATCCCGTGCAGGCTCGTTTTTTCCCAACTGAATAAGGGCGAATCCTTCTCCACGCAAAGCCCTCCACGAAACCTCCTTAACATTTATACGGTCGGAAAGCTCCAGGGTATCCCGAAACAAAGAGACTGCCGACTTCCACTGCTTGCGTTCCAACGCCAGGTTTCCGAGTTCCAACATCGCTTTTACAAGATTTGTACGATTTCCGATTTCACGACTGAGTTCCACAGCTTTCTTCAGGTGATTCTCCGCAGTTTCCAACTGCCCCATACGCAAATAACTCATCCCCATATTTCGATGCGTATAGCCCTGCCCCCATTTTGATTTGAGCTGTTCATCTTTCTTTAAGGCTTTCTTAAAAAACTCAAGAGATTCTGGATACCGTTTTTCCTTGCGGTGCACCAAACCAATATTGTTATAGGCTGTGGCAATATCCAGTAAAGATTGAGATGCCTGAGCCAGTTCCAGACTCTGGCTCAAGTTTTCCAATGCCCGGCTCGGATCATTCAAAGTCCAATGGATCAACCCCAGTGTGTTTAAAATAAATGCCTGCTGGAGCTTATCCCCCAATTCTCTGGCGATTTCCAGAGACTGCCTTTGAAACCGGAATGCTTGCTGATAGTTCCCTTGAAACCAATGGGAATTGGCCTGATATAAAAATGCTTTAGCAAGTCCCGGTCTGAGGCTGGCCGCTTCGGCCAAAGTTTGGCCTCTGCCATAAAACGCAAGAGCCTGCTTGAAATCCCCTTCTTTTTCTGCCACCAGACCCAGTTCCAAAAGAGATTCTACCTGTTGATCAACCTGCTCTAGTTCTGTGAACAATTCATAGGCCTGATTGAAAATTTTCCTTGCTTCCGGGAAGCGGTTCAGGCGCAGATAATAAATCCTGCCAATGCGGCGCAATTCACGACCTCGGTTCAGGTCTTCTCCGATCTCTTCATTGATGGCAAGCGAAGCATTGAACGCCTTAAGGGCGTTGTCATAGTCCAGTGCATTTTCTTCCACAATACCCAGCGTGCTGTAACTTTCTGCCAATCGATCCAGGATTTCATATTCTTCATAAATC
>JABIXH010000253.1 GCA_018664975.1 Nitrospina sp.
AGGTGCTTGATCTTCGAGACGCTCTGTTTCAGGCGCAGCAGTCTGCTCAGCAATATGCGCTTAAAATCAAGATATTAGAAGAAGCCATTGAAAAGTTGAAATCTCCGGCCCACCGCATTGGCACCATCCTGGGCCAGGGGGAAGAAGGATTGGTGCGTCTGGTTTCTGGAGGAACAGAATATCAGGCGGCCGTTGTACCGGAACTGATGGAAAATGGTGAATTAAAAACCGGTGATCAGGTAGCCCTCAATGAAGGATTCGTGGTGATTGCCCGGTTATTGTTTCCCAATCAGGGGCCATTAGCCAAAATTTCCGGAAAACTGGCGGGTGGACAATGGCTGGTTCAAGCGGCGACCGGCAATACGGAAACGATTGTAATGGCCCGTGATGGTTTGGATGAAATGCAATTGAAAGAGGGAGAAGAAATTTTTCTCGATTCCAGCCAAAGGGTTATTTTGGGCAAACTTCCAAAACGGGAGTCACACACTCTTATTGAAGATGACTATGAACAGGTGGAATGGTCCCAAGTAGGCGGGCAGGAAAAAGTTAAGGAAGAAGTGCGCAAAGTCCTTGAATACCCTTTGCTCCACAAAGAGATTCTGAGCAAAATGGAATATCAGGTGCCCAAGGGGTTTTTGTTTTATGGTCCACCCGGTTGCGGCAAAACCCTCATTGGCAAAGCAATTCTCACCGAAGTGATCCGTGAACTTTCTGCACACGAAAAATCAGAACTACAAGGCCGATTCATTCATGTGAAAGGGCCGGAGATTCTCAATATGTGGCTTGGGGAATCGGAACGGAAAATTCGTGAAATTTTCAAGAAGGCCCGGGACTATAAAGAGAAGGGCCAGATCCCTTTTATATTTATAGATGAAGCGGAATCAATTCTGGGAACTCGGCAGGCTTGGCGAGGATCTAATATTAGTAACACGGTTGTACCCATGTTTTGTGCGGAGATGGATGGTATCCAATCCCTTCGCGAAACAGTGGTGATTTTGGCAACCAACCGACCCGACCTGATCGACCCGGCTGTTATCAGACCCGGCAGAATTGATAGAAAGATCAAAGTATCACGTCCTAATCGCGAAGAGTGTAAAGCCATCTTGCGTGTTTATCTAAAAGAGGGACTACCCCGTGAGCATGAAGATTTTGATGCTATGGCAGAACCTTTTCTGGATCGGCTCTTTAATCGAAGTGCCGCTCAGGAAGTACTGGTGCTGACCTTGCGGAGCGGTGGCAACCGCAAAATGTACTGGGACGATTTTATTTCCGGAGCAACCATAGAGGGAATTATGAAGCGTGCCAAGGAAAGAGCCATCGAGAGGGCAATTAATGGTGGAACACTTTCCCTGACCGTGGACGATCTGATTGTTTCTCTGGAAACCGAATTTGAAGAAGGTAGTTTGCTTCCGGCCGAATCCAATCTGGAAGATTGGCTGCAACTTCTGGATATGGAGTCCAAGAATGTAGTGCGGGTTAGGCGGCCTAACGAATCGGACAAAGCGACCGAAAATACGATTCGCAGGTCTATTATATGAGCGTTCCTCTTCTGGGAATGGAAACTGAGTATGGAATAATCCGGGAAGACCTGGAAAATTCTGACCCGGTAGAAGAATCGATGAAACTATTGCAGGCCTGCAAGCGCAAAAGTGTTTTCTGCAAATGGGCTTACTCGCAAGAAAACTCGCATCTGGATATGCGAGGGTTCCGTGTAGGATCTTTGGCCCAGGATGAAGAAGAAGATGCTTTTTGCGCAGAAGATAGAAAAAGATCCTATTCCTATCTGGATATGAAGTGCGACCGGGTTTTAACAAATGGTGCCCGTTTCTATAATGACCATACCCACCCTGAATATAGTACTCCAGAGTGCCGGTCCGTATTGTCTCTGGTCGCTCACGATGTGGCAGGGGAAAGGATTGTCGGAGAATGTGTTGCGACCCGTAATCAGGAACTGGGGGATAATTCGCTTCAAGTTTTCAAAAATAATACTGACTACAGCGGTCACAGCTATGGAACCCATGATAACTACCTGATCCCTCGCGAAATTCCGTTTGATAATGTGGTAAACAGGCTGACTTCTTTTCTCGTAACACGTCAGCTGTATGCTGGCGCAGGAAAAGTGGGATCTGAAAATTCAGCAACCGCAAACTTTCAGGGCTTACAGTTGGCCCAACGATCTGATTTTATCGAAACGCTTTTAAGCATTGAGACCATGACGAAGCGTCCCCTCATTAACACTCGGGACGAACCCCATGCGGTGAGTAATAAGTACCGGCGTTTGCATTTGATTCTTGGCGATGCGAATATGTCTGCTTATGCAACAGCTTTAAAGGTGGGAAGTACTTTACTGGTTTTAAATTTAATAGCTGGTGAAGAGAAACTTCCAGACTTGGAATTAGCGGACCCCGTGGCCGATGTGCTGAAAGTATCCATTGATAAGGATGCCGTTTTACAGCGCAAATCAGGAGGAACCATCACGGCTCAGGAAATTCAGGAAGGCTATCTGGAAGCAGTGGAAAAGGCCTTTGCCGGGAAGAATAAAGAGTGTATCTGGATCATTGAGGAATGGAAGAGGACGCTAAATGAACTCAGACACAGTCCGGAAAAACTTTCTGACCGTATTGACTGGGCCATTAAGGAAAAATTATTCACTGAGTTTATGGATTCAGAAGGCATGGGCTGGGAAGACCCCTGGTTAAAGAGCCTGGATTTGGAATACCATAATCTGGATGCTGATCGGGGTTTATATCGGGGACTCCAACAGGAGGGCGCGGTCTATTCCCTGCTCAGTGAGAAAGAAATCGCCGATGCGGTGGAGTCTCCCCCCGAAGGGACACGGGCCCAGATAAGGGGTCAGGCGGTAGCGCAAGATGCAGAGACTATTAAAAGTATTCATTGGACCGGAGTAGAATTTGCAAATGGAGAGGTCCTCGACTTGACCGGAGTTATCAGCTCCGAAGAGGTTGAAAATATTCTCCACTCCAGGAAACAACTTGCTTTGTAAGCAGAGAGGAATAGTAGAATATGTTTGAAGAGCCATATCGCTGGATGGAGGCGGTTTCCACCCGACACAGTTACGTTCAGGAAAAGCTGAAAATGGGTCAGCCCGTGTTGTCTGTTCCTTTCGATGAAGGGGTGCTGATAATGGGGTTTGCTCCTCAGCCGGGTAAGATATTCGAAATTTATGATCGTATCGCCTTGGGTGGTGTGGGACATCCCGCAGATGTAGAGCGGTTGCGCATGACTCTTCTGGAAATGGCGCATTTAGAAGGATTCAATCGCTCGGCTCAGGATGTGACTTTGGCCAGGCTCCTGCAGTTTGGAGTAGCTCCGGCACTCAAACAAAACTTTGAGGAAATTCAACGGGCACCCTATATTATTCGACTTCTGCTTATCGAACTGGATGGCGAAGGCAAGCCAAACTTTTTCCGCATAAATTATGATGGGCATTGGGAAACTTTTAAAAAGGGAACGGTCATTGCCGGTAGTGAAAAAGTTATGGATTGGATTCAAAATGAAATCCAAAAAATTCCCTTTGAAACGTATACGCTTGAAAAGGCTTTAGAGGAAACCTGTCGACTTTGGGTTGAAAGCAAAAAACAAGAAGACGAGGAAAATAAAGATTCCCCCGGGACTTTGAAAGAGGCTTTCGACCAATGGTATCTTGAAGGAGCCATGTTGTTGGGTAAACTGGATCGAAGGGCAATATATAGGACGCTCACCAAGGAAGAGATTGAAAAGTTGAAATCATCGGTCGGTTGAACCCCTCTTAATGATGAGCAGAAACCACCCGTCAAAAAAGGAGTTGATCTCATGGAAATGAACGATCCCCTGAGAAGGGAAGAAAAAAAAGAAACCAATCCAGATCGCCATGATTCCGGTCCCACCAGCCCGGAACCTTCACGGCCGGGCAGGGATAATATTTTGAAACGGATGAAAAAGGTGGACCCTAAACAGACAGAAAAATACAAACAGAGAACCGGCCAATGAGTTATCAATCTGATCCCAAAAGTTCGCCCGGAGATTTTTTTGATCTCCTGGAAAAATCCGGTTATCGCTGGCAGGCCCGGATCGATCTTTCTCGCGCGCAAAATGATATTACCGTCACCCATGGAACAACCGTCCTGGCATTCCATTTTAAGGATGGAGTGATTGTTGCCGGTGACCGGCGAGCGACAGCGGGTAATAGCATAATGTATGAATATTGCGACAAGGTTATTCCCATTGATGATCATTCATTGATGGCTATTGCCGGAGTTCCCGCTACAGCCTTTGAGATGGCCCGTGTGCTCACTCATAATTTTGAGTTTTTCCGGCGTTCGCAGATGCAATCCATGAGTGGAGAAGGGAAAATTCGCGCCTTATCGAGACTGTTGAAAGAAAATGTGGGTATGGCTGTTCAAGGGCTGGGAGTGGTTAGCCCTATATTTGCCACCTATGATTTGAAAACGCGAAAACCCTGCATACATTTTTACGATATGTTAGGTGCGGATTTTCAGATTCGTACCCATACCTCGACAGGATCGGGTTCCCCTACTATCCGGGGAATTCTGGAACATGAAGACCTGTGGGGCGAAAAACCTCTGGCAGAGAGGTCTGAAAAAAATGCCGTCACCCTGGCCGTTCGGCTTTTGCAAACTGCGGCACAGTTTGATTCTGCAACCGGTAAAGCGCGTCCGGAGGAAGAAGTTTACCCCACTGTGGCATTGATAACTGAGGCGGGTTACCGGTTTATGAATGATCAGGAACTGGCAGAACTATGCAAGACATCGCTGCAACGGGGTTAAGGTTCATCTATGAAAAAGCGTATCTACGGCATCGAAACGGAATACGGACTTCTGGTCAAAAATGTTGAGGAATTTCCTTATGATCCCATGGAGATTGCCAACAAGATCAAGAACCATGTTTTCTCAAAGAATCTTGGGGTGCTGGATCTTCACTATCGTGCCAACGATGAACCTCCTGGTAATGGAGGCTTCTTGCTGAACGGTGGACGCCTGTATCTGGATATGGGCCATTTGGAATACGCCTCACCGGAATGCTCCAACCTTGTTGACCTTGTCACTTTTGACCGTGCCGGAGATACACTGATCCAGGAGGCTGTAGAAGAGTTGGGCTGGGCGGATCATATTTCCTTCATTAAGAACAATGTAGACCTCGAAACCAACGCCACTTTTGGATGCCACGAGAATTATCTGGTTGGCAGAGGGTTTCCCTTCGATGAACAGAACAACCTGAAACTGCTGTCTTCATTTTTAACAACGCGACTCATCTATTGCGGTGCCGGTCGTATCGGCTCCTGTGACCCTCACCCGTTTAGGGATTGGGAAGGTGTCACGCCTGATGAAAATCAAGGCGATGAAGTGGACTTTCAGATTTCACAAAGGGCCGATCATATTCCCAACGAATTTTACCGGTGGGTTCAGTATAACCGGGCCATCGTCAACACGCGCGATGAACCCTTATCGGACCCGAGCAAATACCGGCGAATACATCTTTTAGTTGGCGACTCTACTATGAGTGAGTTTGCGACTGCCATGAAGATGGGGACGACAACGCTCATGCTGGAAATCATGCAATTAGGTGTCGCTAAACGGGAATGGATTCTCGCCGATTCGGTTCAGTCCATGCGATCTATTTCGCGTGACCCGGATTTCAAATGGCATGTGAAACTGGCTTCGGGAAATTCTTCCAGCGCTCTGGAATTGCAATGGGATATTTTGAACACCTGCAAACAACACCTGGGCGGGAAAGATCGCGAGACCGATTGGATTTTGGAGGGTTGGGAATCCGTCTTAACCGATTTGCCTAAAGGCCCGGAAGCGGTCATCGGTAGAGTAGACTGGGCCAGTAAATACTGGATGCTTAACGAATTTAAAAATGAAGAAAATCTGGAATGGAGTGACCCCTGGCTAAAAAGCCTGGATTTGGAATATCATAATTTAAATAAGGAATCGGGCCTGTTCTGGGGACTGGAGGCCAACGGAGAGGGTTACAGAAAAACCACCGATGAGGCTGTGAACTTTTCAAAGGTTAATCCTCCTCGAGGGACTCGGGCGCATGGTCGAGGAGAACTCGTCAAAAGACTTATGGACCAGCATTCTCACATGGGTTATCTCATAGACTGGATCGGGTTTCGCTTGGGCAAAACAGATGAGCCGTTTCTCATGCTGGATCCGTTCATTTCCTACAAGGAAGAAATAATAAGTCACCTGACTCAATTTGATCCTCTACCTAATAAGGAAAGCGGGGAAGGTAAGGATGTAGGAAACCCTGGCGGAGAAGGGAAAAAACCTTATGAGTGATTGTCTTTTTTGCAAAATTAGTGAAGGTAGTATTCCTTCCGATAAGGTTTATGAATCGGACACGTTGTTTGCAATTAATGATATCAATCCACAGGCCCCTACGCATATACTAATCATTCCCCGTATTCATCAGTCCACTCTGCTTGATGTCGAGGAAAAAGACCATACGATGATGGGTTCGGTAATCAGTGTGGCCAACCAACTGGCTAAGGAAAGAGGACTCGATAAATCAGGATTCCGGCTGGTGGTCAATTGCGGAGCAGGTGCCGGGCAATCTGTATTCCATATTCATTTTCATTTAATAGGTGGGCGTGCCTTGAACTGGCCGCCGGGTTAGAAAGATGGTTACCGCAGAAAAACTCTACGAAAAACTAAAGGATATTCAGGTGGGCAATCCGGTTTGCCGGTTTACTCGCGAGAATTGTGAATTGTTGCTCCCCACAATTCAAAGGATTGAAGATCTCAAGCGCGAAAAGAATGCCATCATTCTGGTTCATAATTATGTCGCGCCGCAAATTTACTATAGCGTGGCCGATTTCACCGGCGATTCATATGGACTGTCAAAAAAAGCGAAAGAATCCAATGCCGATGTCATCGTTTTTTCAGCCGTTCGCTTTATGGCAGAAACCGCCAAAATTCTTAATCCGGGCAAAATGGTGCTGGACCCTAATCCGAATGGCGGATGTTCTCTCGCCGATGGGATAACGGCAAATGATGTAATCAAGCTTCGTAAAGAATTTCCCGATCATACATTCGTTTGCTATATCAATACGACTGCGGAGGTAAAAGCCCAGTGTGATGTATGTGTAACCTCCTCAAATGTTTATGGCATTATTGAAAAAATCCCCAACGACAAAATTTATTTTTTGCCCGATCGGCTCATGGGCGAAAATGTTATTGCCCATCTTAAAACTCGTGGCGTGTATAAGGATATTCAACTTTGGGATGGCACCTGCTATGTTCATGAGGAATACCAGCCCGAAAGCATTGATCAGGTGCGGAATAATTTTGAAGATGTGGAGATTCTCGTTCATCCCGAGTGCAATTCTTCAGTCGTGGACAAGGCGGATTATGTAGGAAGCACCAGTCAAATGCTCGACCATGTGCGTGAGTCGAAGAGAGATACATTCTTTTTGCTCACGGAGTGTGGGTTGACCGGTGTTTTGCAATCGGAGTTTCCAGAAAAAACATTTGCAGGAAGCTGTACCCTTTGCAAATACATGAAATCCAATTCTCTGGAAGACATATTAAACGTCCTGGAAAATCCTGGTCCAAATAGCATCGTTGAAATCAACCCGGAAACTCAGAAACGTGCTCTTCAATGCGTGGATCGCATGTTTGAATACACCTCTTGAATCAATAAGTCAAATAGTACTCCAAAACCTCTTGATTTTTCAGTTTCTACAACCCTTTTTAAATAAAAGCTTATGCCATTTTTTACCCTTGCCGTTAAGGATATACAGGGCATGGAATAGCCCGAATTAAATATCTTTTCGGTGGAGGATGACTCAATGATTGGAGACAGTGGAGGACTCGGTTCAACCATTCTCAATAGTTTTACCCAGAAGGCTTTTCAGCAGGTTCAAAAGGATGACACCAACCGCTCGGGTGGACTGGATCTCAGCGAAATTCAGAAGAAATCAGATGAGACCGGAAGTGGTAAAGACCTGATAGATAATTTTGATTCCATCGATACGGACCAAAGCGGAGAATTATCAGCTACGGAATTGATTGCTTTTCGAGCAAAGTCTACGGAAGGGCGAGAAGAGCTTTTTAACCAATTAAAAAATATTTTTGACCAATCAGGAATTTCCAGTAACAGCATTACTGATTTCTTGAGTGGCCAGACAGGCCAGCAAAATGATTTAACTTCCCTCCTGCAATCGAGCACAGATCTGGATGCCTTGATTGAATCTAGAGTTCAGGAGATTCTGACTAGTACCGGTGAGACAGCCTCTCTCTTAAACTTCGATACCACTATTTGATGATTATTTTCTTCAGGTAAATTAGGGGGGAGTTATAGCCATAAGGGAAAATGCGCGGTGGTATTAAACCATCCGATAGCCCCCATTTTTCTCTTTTAGGGCGACCAACAGGGTGCCTTGAAATTCCTTATTGGTACCTTTTTTCATAACCATCTCATGAGGCACACTCCACATTCCTGTAGCAGTCATCATAAAGTTCATGCTATTGCAGAAATCGTAGAGATTGGACTGTTCATTTACTTTCAGAGATATTTCCATATCAGACGTAGCTCTGGGGCCAACGCGCCGGGTCAAAATATGAGCCCGGGTTGAATTACTGAGTACACCATCATAAAATTCATTAAAGTCATGACCAATCAGGTCAAACACATCAAACCCTATAAAGCTGACGGCTTTATTGGCAAAATTAATTTTACCTTCCGGGTCGGTCTGGATAATCAGGTCTGATACCGAGTCAATAACCTTGCGGTATTTTTCACGGCTGTTCCTGATCTCCTGATAACCGTCCTCAATGATTTCGAGATCACTCCGGTTTCTGGCTGAGACAGTTTTTAAAATTTCCCATACCACCTTGGGGTTGGAAGCAAAATACTTAAAGAAAGTATCTTTTTCTATTTCCAGCACTTCAGAATTGGCAAGGGCTCGGACACTGGCTGCCCGGGGTTTGGATTCCACCAACGCCATTTCACCTACAAAATCCCCGGTTCCACGAACCGCGATTTGTTTATGCCTTTTATAAACCTCCATTTTTCCGGAAAGAATGATGTACATGGTTTCCTGAAAAGCGCCTTCAGAAAATAGAACCTGGCCTTTTTTCAGAAAAATTTGTTTTCCGGCTTCAAAAACCTGCTCCAATTCCATATCCCCAAATAAACTGGAGAAGGCGGTTTGTTTCAGGGCTTCTAAATCTTTAGAAAGATCCATATCACTAAAACCATCTGTAATAATTTTTAATGGTGTTAATGTTAATCTATCTGCTAAATTATTTAAATGCAAGCCATTATATGATTTTCATTATTTTGTCACAAAACCGTGACGGAAGCGAAAAGTTAAAATTGGGGTGATTTGCACCCGTAATTGCGGATTTTCAACAGGTTTGAAGTGCTTTGACTTACCTCATTTGTGGGATTGCAAAAAACTACCAGAGCCCATATTTTATGAGGGTGACTTATAAAATACTGCGGTCTTAAAAAAATTCTTAAGAATTTCCAAACTTTTATGAGGTCAAATTATGACGGCAATTGAAAAGTTTGTTTCCCCTACACCCACTTTGGATTCAAGTACCTCTATTTTTGACACGATTGAATATCTCATCATTAATAATTGCGATCATGCTTTTGTTCAACAGGATGGAAATATGATTGGCATTGTATCTGCGAATCTATTATTAGAGAATTACAAATCACAGGATTTATCGGGTACTTCGATCCGGGAGTATATGGGGCCTTTTATAACCATAAAGGGAAATGCACCAAAGTCCCAAGCGGTGGAAATCATGTCAGAACATGACATAGATTGTATTGCGGTGACCAACCTTAACGGAGTGCTTCTCGGGGTTGCGGCTTTTAATAACCTGGGAAACTCAAGTTCAGTGGCATAAATCTCTGCCAGGCAAAGTAGTCAATACAACTTCTTTAGAATGATAGGAAGTAAAATAGCCAGGACGACTACAATCCCTATAAAAGTTTGCCAATTTTGAAACATTATTTTCTTACCCCCGCTTTAGGCCATGCTTCTAAAAGAGTTCAGATCGGGTGACCCTCATTCCTTCGGACCAATCATTTTTTCTGGACGTACTTTTTCCTCGAACTCCTCGGGAGTGAGCAACTTCAAGGCGACCGCCGCTTCCTTCAAGGTGCTGTTATCCTGATAGGCTTTTTTGGCCACTTTGGCGGCGTTGTCATAGCCGATATGCGGATTGAGTGCCGTGACCAACATGAGGGAGCCATTAAGATGTTTTTCGATCTGTACTTTGTTGGGCTCTATACCGACCACACAATGGTCATTGAAAGACCGGCAGGAATCAGCAAGCAGGCGAATGGACTGAAGGAGATTATATATCATCACCGGCTTGAAAACATTGAGTTCAAAATTACCTGATGACCCACCCACATTAATAGTGGTGTCATTGCCAATCACCTGCGCGGCAACCATTGTCATCGCTTCGGACTGAGTGGGGTTGACTTTGCCTGGCATGATGGAACTTCCTGGCTCGTTGGCAGGTAAAATAATCTCCCCCACTCCACATCGAGGACCGGACCCGAGCCAGCGAACATCGTTGGCAATCTTCATGAGTGAGCAGGCAATGGTTTTCAAAATACCACTGGCCTCAACAATGGCATCGTGTGCGGCGAGAGATTCAAATTTATTCGGTGCAGTGACAAAGGGGCACCCGGTAAGTTCGGAAATTTCTCGGGCAACTTTGACGGCAAATTCCTTATGCGAGTTAAGGCCGGTTCCCACTGCTGTTCCCCCCAGGGCAATTTGATACATTCTGGGCATACAACCATTAATGCGATCGAGTGCATATTCCAGTTGCGTGGTATATCCGCTAAACTCCTGACCCAGGGTAAGCGGAGTGGCATCCATCAAATGGGTTCGTCCGATTTTGATGATATCTTTAAAGTCGTCGGTTTTTTTTCTGAACGATTTTGCTAGAGTGGATATGGCAGGAATGAGCGCATCCCGAATACGCTCCACAGCCGCAATATGCATGGCAGTTGGGAAAGTGTCATTAGAAGACTGCCCCATATTCACATGGTCGTTGGGGTGCACCGGGTCTTTAGAACCTATTACCCCACCTGCTATTTCAATAGCCCGGTTAGCGATCACCTCGTTGCTGTTCATATTGGATTGAGTTCCGCTACCTGTTTGCCAAACCCTAAGTGGAAAATGCTCATCCAGTTTTCCTTCGATCACTTCATCGGCGGCTTGACAGATCAGGTTTTTAACATATTCAGACATGAGACCTAATTCACAATTCACTATGGCGGAAGCCTTTTTCAATATACCCATGCCTCGGATGATTTCGCGTGGCATGGTTTCGGTGCCAATGTTGAAGTAGATCAATGATCGTGCGGTTTGGGCTCCATAATAACTACTGGCCGGGACATCGATTTCTCCCATGCTGTCGGTTTCGGTCCGGGTACTCATATATCCTCCTCAGTTTTGAAAATAATCAGCCGCTTCTGGCATGTTTTCTTCAATAAAAATTTTAAATTTTTTCAACAATCGTTGTTCGGCCTGGCGCACTGCTTCTCGGGTAACTCCTCTACGATCGCCAATTTCCTGCAACGATAATGGGTCTTCGGAAAGAACGCGGTCGGTGAGAATTTCTATTTCGTTAGGATTCAACCCCTCCTTAAAATTTTCAATGTTCTCATTAAGAATCTGCCGAAACTGGCTTAGCTCCGCAGTCCTTTCGACAGAGGGTCCTCCTTGTGAAAGGGTTTGTGCAGGAGTCATGGGACTATCAGGCCGGACCGGGGTGTCTATGGAAACATCCATGGCACCAATACTGGCAGAAACATCAATAATTTCTCCTTCGTCTACTCCAAACCGCTCTGCCAATAATTTAGTGGTGGGGTCAAACCCCTCCTGCTCCAATTTTTCTTTTTCCTTCTTCAGATTGAATAACAGTTTTCGTCGTGCATTGGTGGTGCCCACCCTCACCAGTCTCCAGTTATCGAGAATATGTTTCAGAATGTACGACTTGATCCACCAGGTGGCATACGCTGAAAGCCGTACCCCGCGAAAGGGGTCAAAATTTTTAACCGCTTTCATCAGGCCAATATTGCCCTCCTGAACCAAATCCATCAGGGTTTGCCATTCGCGTTTGAAAGTCATGGCAATTTTAATGACCAGCATCAGGTTGGCGGTAGTCAGTTTGTAGGCGGCCCCCAGATCTCCAGATTCTTTATAAAGAATCGCCAGTTCCTTTTCCTCCTCTTCTGACAGGGTCGGATACTTGCGGACTTCCTGCATATAAGCGGAAAATGGATCAAGTGGAACCAGAGAACCTTTTGTCCGAACCGCCGGTACCAAAGACTTTTCCTGATCCGATTGATCTAGCTCAAATTTTGTTTCATCATTCATAATTCGGGAATACCAAAATTATCAATTAAATAATATTCATACTTGTTCTTGCCGACTAATGCCGGGTTGTATTTAGTGTGGCGAAACTTTAAAATAGGGACATGGTCCGTTTAGCACTATTTGGAATTGTCGTTGTCTTGCTCGTTCTTCTTGCGCGTTCAATTTTTCCTTCGAAAGATTCATCCGCAGAACAAGAACCTACAGAAATGGTCGAGGACCCTAATAACGGGGTATTTATCCCCAAATCTGAAGCGATCAACAAAACCATTAACGGCAAGGAATATTATTTTTCAAGCGAACAAAGCGCTGAAGAATTCATTAAAAAGCAAAAAAGACCATAGATCGGAACATATAACGATCAGGTCAATATATTATAACAGAGGATTTGTTTTTAACCGGAGAAACAGGAAAATTCATGATGCAAACAAAAAAACATCGGTTTAGGCAGTTATTGAAACGTTATATGAAGCGGAGCGTTCCTGTTTTGATGGTTCTGGGGCTGGTGGGTGCGGCTCCCGTTTTTGCGGAAGAAAAATGTGAGCCTGTGGATAAAAAACGCATCAAAATTGAGGGTTTCATTTCAAAATCTTATCGAAAGCAAAGAAAACAGGTCTTTAAGGAGTTTGGCGAGATCGGTTCAACAAAGGTGGCTTTGAGGGTGTATCCCATGGGGGAGACCTCAAAAGTGATTGCGGTGGGGCGATGTGTTCCAGCTTATATCGCCCAGCATATTATCAAAAAATCTATGGAATACAGCACGGGTGTGGAGAGTCTTGTGCAACAGCAATTTATCCATACCCACTGGGTGGGTGTTGGCGTCACCATGTTCGATGAACCTTCACAGCAGATTGTATCCGCCGACCAGGTCCAGCAACTCTTAAAACAGGATCTCTCGGATGAGGAGTTTCATGTTCTCTATCGAAAATTGTCCGTACCCAATGCCCTGGTTCCATTTTTTGGCTTGAAATCGCCAAATGTTAAAATTGCGCAACCGAACTAATTTTTTCCTGTTCTTGATAGCAAAGTATTTTTTTCCAATTAGCGAGTTAGGTAAAAAAAGGGGAATACAATCTCGGTACCATGCATCTGCTGCATCAGGGTTTTGTCTCTTCGCACTGGACCGGAATCGGCGCCTCCCTGTTTTCAGAAAACTTGAGGAATGCCATCACCCAGCAATAACTGGTGGTCTTGATGGGCAACACGCTTGATACAGAGTCGTTTCATGAACTGTACCGCAATCTGACCCGCTTGAATATCTTGGTGGAACTTTTTGCCATTCACCATATTGATGATAGGTAGTCCCCAGCCTGTAAAGCAGAGTGGGCTGTGTCAGCCTAATCTAAAACTTTTCCCATATCCAATGCGATTCGGCGTAGTAATTCAGGATCGTCGGTTACAATTCCATCTACACCCAGATTAATCA
This sequence comes from Nitrospina sp., assembly GCA_018664975.1. GTDB lineage: Bacteria > Nitrospinota > Nitrospinia > Nitrospinales > VA-1 > LS-NOB. The sequence goes on from JABIXH010000253.1 coordinate 13,809, forward strand.
GGCACCTCATTTTTTTCTCATCATTGAAAGTCCAACTGATAATTTTTATATAATTAAAAGTACTTTTTTTGTAGTTGTCCCGGATTTTAAAATCCAGTGTCAGAATGAATTTATAGATCAGCCATGGGTCTGGACCAGAAGCGTCAATAAGGTGGATATGAGTGGGGAAACCAATACCAGCAAAACGGTTTTTAAAATCCATGGCTGTAGGGACAGTGGTAAAGCTGTGATAATTTATGATTCCATCAGAAGGGATTTCCCGGTCATAAGAAAACAGGAATTCATCAAATTGACTTCTGACCAAGCTTAAAATTTCTTTATGCGGTGTTAGCATTATGAATTGAAGGGAGGGGATAGAATTCATACTGCCAATAATCCTCCTGATTTCCTCAAGCATAGTTGGAGCTAAATGGCTTTCCTCTGCTGGGATTTTCAGTTTTAACAGCACCAATTTCAGCTTATCCTGTTGTACGGACCATTCTAATAAATCCTGAAAGGTGGGAATCTTCGCATCCGATTTGATGCCAGTGGTTTTATCCACATATCCGTAATGCTCAGTTAGTTCTGAAAAATTAAGTTGGCTGACGTTTTTTCTCCAGCTTGAGTTTGAGGGGCTGAATGGTTTGAATTTTCCAACGAGTTCACCTCTTTCCTGGCGGATTAATGCAGAAGGACTGTTTGGGTTCCAATCGTGCCAGAGTACAATTTTTCCATCTTTGGTCAGGGACAGGTCGACTTTGAGAGAGTTGGCTCCATCAACATTCAAAGCTTCTTGAAATGCGGGAAGGGTGTTTTCGGGGAATTTTGTGACTGATCCTCCGCGGGCGAGCACTAAAAAATGATCCGAAGCAAAAATAGAACCCATCCGGGTAGGACATTTTGCCATGCTGTTCAGACTGAAGCAGGGCAAAAATACAAGCACTATCCAAAACCCCAGAAAGATTTTGGATCTTCCTTTCTTTTTATTAGTCATAAAAAGATCCGAAATTATGGTAAGCAACGGCGTAAGCTAAGATAATAACTTAAACTTCGGGCAGGGATACAGAATTTATCGAAGGAGCCAATAAATTTCTAGAATTCAGCTTCTTCTGTTTTACTTCCATGGCGGATTATTTCTCCGGTGACCAGATAAATCACGTCTTCGGCGATATTGGTAGCATGGTCGGCCATTCGCTCAAGATACCGTGAGGCGGAAAGAAGCTGGATATAACTGTTTAAATTATTGGAGTCCTTTTTAATGGCTTGTGCAACGCAACCATACATTTCCCGATTCAAATCATCCACGGCATCATCATCTTCACAAACTTTGCGGGCAAGTTTCTCATCCCGATTCACCAGGGAATCCAGTGAGCGTTTTAGCATGGAACGAACCTTCTTAGCCATATTCTGCAAATCGAAAGGTAGTTCTACTTTTGCTTCTGTGGAAAGGTAAACCGCTCGCTCTGCAATGTTTACGGAAAGATCGCCGATACGTTCCAAATCATTATTAATTTTTAAGATCGCAATGATCAAGCGCAAGTCGTTGGCCACTGGCTGGTGAAGAGCGAGAATTTTAAGACATTCTTCCTCCACATAAACTTCCCGCTGATCAATTTCGTAATCCGCTTCGATGACCCTCTTTGCAAGATCAGAATCTCGTTGGGTCAAGGATTGAACTGCAAGTCGGGCACTTTCTTCAACATCAGTTCCAAGCGAAAGTATTAAACGTTTGAGTTCATCAATAGCTTTTTCAAGATGAATGGCATGTCGTGACATTAAAAACCCCTTAACCGAATCTGCCGGTTATATAGTCTTCCGTTTTGGGTACGGAAGGATTGGTGAATAATTTTTCGGTCGGACCAAACTCAATCAATTCTCCCAGCAACAGGAATCCTGTAAAATCTGCAACCCGGGCGGCTTGTTGCATATTGTGTGTCACAATCACAATGGTGAAATGCTCTTTCAATCCTACCATTAACTCCTCAATTCTTGCGGTAGCAATTGGGTCCAGGGCCGAGCAAGGCTCATCCATTAAAAGCACTTCTGGTTCTACTGCAATGGCCCGAGCGATACAAAGTCTTTGTTGTTGACCTCCAGACAAGGCCAGAGCGCTGGAGCCCAGCCGGTCCTTGACTTCATCCCAAAGAGCCACCGACTTCAGGCTTTTTTCTACAATTTCATGCAACCTGTTTTTATCTTTCATCCCGTGGATCCGAGGACCATAGGCCACATTTTCAAAAATAGTCTTTGGAAACGGGTTGAATTTTTGAAATACCATGCCCACATTTTTCCTTAGTTCGCTCACATCCAAGGCGGGGTCCATGGTATTCAACCCACCAATTTGTATTTTTCCCTCCATGCGGGTGCCTTCTACCAGATCATTCATACGATTCAGGCATCTAAGAAGGGTGGACTTGCCACAGCCCGAGGGACCAATAAATGAAGTGATCTTCCTCTCAGGAAGAGTCATATTGATATTTTTAAGCGCCTGGGTCTCACCGTAGAAAAAGTCCACATTTTCAATTTTGATCATCAAGCTTTGATCATTGTTAGAATCTGTAACCTTCATTCCAATGGCATTTGAAGATGAATAGTCAATGTTAGTACGGTCTACTTTATTTTTAATTTTTATTTCAGCCATTATAATTTACCCGATTTCATACTAAACCGCTGAAGCAGTAAGTTGTTTTCTGAGACGGTTTCTCAAGTATATGGCCGCCATGTTTAAAAGAATGATCATCAAAAGGAGCAATAAGGTCGTGGCAAAAACCATGGGCCGAGCCGCATCAACATTTGGCGATTGGAACCCGACATCATAAATATGAAAACCCAGGTGCATAAATTTTCTTTCCAGATGCAGAAAAGGCCACAAACCATCAATAGGAAGAGAGGGCGCCAGTTTTACTACCCCGGTGATCATTAAAGGTGCAACCTCGCCAGCGGCTCTTGCCATAGCCAGGATGAGTCCTGTTAAAACGGAGGGCATGACGGCGGGCAGTACAACCCTCCAGGTAGTTTCAAACTTGGTGGCTCCTACAGCGAGAGAGGCTTCTCGGATTCCTTTTGGAACTGCGGCTAAACCTTCTTCGGTCGATACAATCACGACCGGAACGGTGAGTAAAGCCATGGTGAGTGATGCCCATAAAATCCCTCCGGTTCCGAAGGTTGGGGTTGGAAGTGACTCTGAAAAAAATATCTGATCAATAGAGCCTCCAATAAAATAAATGAAAAAACCAACTCCAAAAACTCCAATGACAATAGATGGAATGCCCGCCAGATTGTTAACGGCGATTCGTACAATGCTGACCAAGGTTCCTTGCTTGGCATATTCCCGCAAATAAAATGCGGCCAAAACACCTAAGGGAGTTGCCAAAAGGCTCATCATCAATACCATAAGAATAGTGCCGTAAATGGCAGGAAACACCCCTCCCTCTGTATTGGCTTCCCGAGGATCATCCCAGAAAAAATTATTAATTCCTTTCAGGAGGTATGCAATTTTATCCGGCAGGGAAAAAGCGTTGGGGTTGTTGATATCCAGCATTTGTGAAAGCGGAAGAGTTTTTTCTCGACCTTCTAGGGTTTGCAAAACAATTTTCGCGGTTTGCGCAGTGCGCAGTTGGTGGAGCTTGTTCTCCAGCATGTCATAATGAGATTGCAGGATGGGAACTTCACTTTTCAATGCTTCTACTTCTGCCCCTTGAGTGACACCTTTCAGGTTGAGTTTTCTCAGCTTTAAACGAACCCGTTCTAACTTGTAGTTGATGGCTCCAATTTCCTTTTTCTCAATTTTTTCAATATCTTTATTTTTTTTTGTGACACCCGGTAAAAGGTTCCGAGCAACCTTCAACCCTTCCACGGTACCTTTGGCAATGACTTGATCTCCATCCAGAACCTCCTTGATATATCCAAAGAAAACCCCCCATTCTCTTCGTGTTACAGCAACTACATCTTTTGGAGTTTGAGAAATTTTTATACTCTCTTCATCGATCCAGACGAAATCTGAATTATAAATATCTCTATTGGCCTTTTTAATCTGTATTCGATATAGCTCAGGCTTCCCATTGGCTGGCCCAAAGTCTGGGATTACTTCCCGAGCCATTTGAATTCCCAATACACGCGATCCATCTTTAAGGTCCAGGATTTTTAACTCCCCCGGCCAGAAAGAACCCATTGCATTGACAACAATAGCCATGAGGAGTGCGGCTGTCATGATGAGAGAAAGCGCAAGCCCTGCTCCCGTCAACCAGATGAACAGGTCTCCTCGTTTCCAGACTTTTTTTCCTTTATCAAACATTTAACCTCATAGGCCTTGATAGCGTTTGCGTAATCTCAGACGAACCAGTTCCGCCAGAGTGTTAACAAAAAATGTCATGGTAAATAACAGGAATGCCGCAAGAAAAAGAATACGAAACAGAGTTCCTCCCTCAGGAGCTTCCGGGAGTTCTACGGCAATATTTGCGGACAAGGCGCGAAAACCATTAAATATGCTCCACTCCATAACTGGGGTGTTTCCTGTCGCCATGAGCACAATCATGGTTTCACCAATGGCTCGTCCGAACCCGATCATGATCGCAGAAAAAATTCCTGGACTGGCAGTTGGCAGAATCACATTGAGAGCGGTCTGCCAGGGTGTCGCTCCTAAAGCGAGTGAAGAAGCCTTAAGATGTTCCGGGACATTGGATAGTGAATCCTCGGCTATTGTGAATATGATAGGAATGACTGCAAACCCCATAGCCAAACCGACAACCAACGCGTTTCTCTGGTCATAGGTAACATCAAATACCTGCTTCAGCCAAACTCGGTGGTCCCCTAAAAGGACGGAGGATTCTATCAAGGTCCCTGCGTAAAATGACAAGACCCCTCCAAGAAAAGTAATGACGATCAATAAATAAATCTCCCTGCCACCTTTAGCCATAAACTGTAAAGCGGGAAATTTTTCATAAGCCAGTAAAGTTGTAACTATCATGATAGTTACAATTATCGGCATGATCATGATTCCTGGGAGAAATGTCTCTACCTGTGGGGCAATCACCAGAGCCGCAAAAAATCCAAGTACCACACTGGGAAGTGCGGCCATGGTTTCTATTGTTGGTTTAATTATTCTTTTCAAATCAGGCTGCATGAATTGGGATACGTAAAAGGAAGCGAACAGAGCTAGAGGAACAGCAAAACACATGGCATAGAGTGTTCCTTTTAATGTCCCAAACATTAGTGGCACAAGGCTGAATTTAGATTCGAATTCATCCGTTCCACCCGTGGATTGCCAAACATAAGTGGGTTCTTCATATCCCTCATACCAGATTTCACCGAATAACCCTTCCAGTGAAATTTGCGGGTAGGGATTCTCCATTTTCCAGAGATACAATATCCCTTGAGTATCGGCTGTCAATATTCCATCAAACTTGGGGGCTATAATCGCTGTTTTGTAAGCGGTTTTTTCCTCTGCGGGGAGTTGAATCTGGGTTTCCCCTGTTGTCCCATAATGCAAACGAATCATTTCATTAGATCCAGTCAGAAACCCTTTATTGCGAAGAGAAAAACTGAAAAATTTTGCCGGAGTTTTATGTGACGAAAAGTTATATATTTTCTTTAGAGAAAATATTTTAGTTTCAGATTTTGCCAATTGAAAGGAACTTACCCTCCCATCTGATTCTGTTACTATCAAAGTGTAGCCACCGAGGGTAAAACCTAAATGTTCCACAGCTATTCCGGGATTGCTGGTTGCTCCGATCAATTGGGCCGAGTTTTGAGTGTTTTCCAGGTCAGCCCGAAAGATCTGGCCAAATGAAGTTCCTATTAAAAGACTGTTATAAGCTTCATCAAAAATCATTGATGTGATTTTGCCTTCTACCGGAACAGTAATCGATTCTTGTGATTGGGTTCGTCGAATCGTCCCCATCATGGTTTTACGTAAACGTACTTTAATGAGAGAGACCTGACCTGGCCCAGACTGGGCGGCAATCTGATATCCTTGCTCATTTTTAATATGGGTCAATAAAGTAACGGGCGAACCATCGGGACGAACCTGAACCGGAGATTCAGCGCTTAGATGTGGTTCAATAGAACGTTGACTATCAGAATTATAAACCGGGCGAAACTCAATGTTTATGGGATAAACCCTGCCATCGGAAAGACCCAATACCGGAAAATTTTTTAAAGAAGGGGATACACCTGTAACGTGCGCTGATCCCCATTCAGGTAATTCTGGTTTGGACTCAAATTTTTTATCGCTTAATGAATAAAAACGTACGCCATCTGCTTCCACTGTGTAACCCTTATCCTGATAAGGATCTAAACCAATTGCCAGTGGAACGCTCTGTGCTTTGAATTTTGAAACCAGGGAAATAGATGGTTTTTTAAATAGAGGATAAATTTCTGAGATAATTACAAAAAGGATAGCGAAAATGGATGCGATGATGATCCAACCGCCGGCTGTGACAACATTACGGGCTATACCATCTGCAAATTGCCGTTGGAGTAAACTTTTGCCGAAAAAAGCCCGGCCGGGTCTTGAAGAACCTTGGCCGGGCAGAATAGATTTTGCTTTATCGTCCATTTAATTAATTGGTCATGACTGCTGAGATTTTTTGTAAATCCGCATCGGTCACAGCCTTGGCAATCGGAAAGTAACCGCCCTTAACCACCACTTGCTGGCCTTCTTTGGAAAGGATCATTTTGACAAACTCCTGAGTCAACGGATCAAGAGATTTACCGGGAGCCTTGTTGACATAGATGTATAGAAATCGAGCCAGAGGATAATCGCCGGTGAGGGCATTCTCTGCTGAGGGTTCAACAAAGCTAGAGCCACTTTGTGCCAATGGCAGAGCGCGTACGCTGGCAGTTTTATAACCGATACCACTGTATCCCGCTGAGAAGGGATCAACACTTACACTCTGAACTACCGAAGCAGAGCCAGGCTGTTCTTTCACTTCATCTTTGTAGTCGCCTTTTTTCATGACCAGCTTTTTGAAAAAGCCATAAGTACCGGAAGCTGAATTCCTTCCATAGACACTAATGGGCCTGTCTGCCCAGTTCCCCGTAACCCCCAGGTCGCCCCAGGTTTCTACAGCTTTGTGGCCTCTTCTGCGACTTTTGGAAAAAAGAGCATCCACTTGTTCCATATTTAATCCCTGAATCGGATTGTCCTTGTTGACGAAAACCGCAAGGGCATCGACTGCAACACGAACCGGGGTGGGTTTGTAGCCGAACTTGGATTCAAAAGCATCCAGTTCTTTTTGCTTCATCGCGCGAGACATGGGACCCAATTGCGCGGTTGCTGAAATTAAGGCTGGCGGGGCAGTTGAGGAACCCTTGCCCTCCACCTGAATATTAACGTTTGGATAAAATTGCTTAAACTTTTCACTCCACAATGTCATCAGGTTATTCAAAGTATCTGATCCCACACTGGAAAGATTTCCACTGACTCCGCCCTGCTTACTGTAGTCGGTGAGTTGAGGGTCCACCTGAACCGGTCCTCCAAAAGCGTTATTAGTCCAGACCAAAACCAGTAAAATTATTCCTATTTTTTTGTACATTGCCTGCTCCTTAAAAGATTGCTGTTGATTCATAGCAACAATCTAAACATTTATTATTAGATTTATAACTGCTCAGTATTAGGATTGTGTTAGGAGTGGAAAATTAAGAAAAGGAGTGAGAAGAAAAAAAACCGTTGACCTGACTTTAAAGCCAGACCAACGGTTTTTTATAGACTCAATCTTGGAGGAGGTTGAATGCTAAAACAATGACTTATTAGAATTTGAATTTCAAATCTGCCTGGAACGTCTGGTTGTTTCTGTCTGCTCCCTGTTCCTCTCTTGTATCAAAGTAGGTGAGTGAAACCTTTACACCTTTTGCCAGACCGAATCCACCACCGAATTCAAAACCTCTGGCGTTGCTTCGTCCACCATGGAAATCTGAGTCAGAAATAGAGTCCAAAACGGATGCCGCCTGAACGACCCTGTAAATCACTTTCAAGTCGTAATCTCCGAACTTTTTACCGGACTTGCCATATTTAGCCCCCACCTGCCAAGCCGTATCCTGATCCTGGTTTGCCTCTGTGAGTTTGCCGACATTTTGAGTATATTCGCCAAAAAGTTTAAGCTTGTTGCCAGCGATTTTTTCAGACCATTCCGTCATAATGTCTAACATTTTGACTTCATCAGTAGTGTCGAGAAAGCCTCCGTTACCGGAAAAATCCGAATTTGGATCCTCCGCGTTTGTGACATCATAATAAGCGACTGCTATTTTGAATTTACCTATATCTGTTTTCTGAGTGATGACCCCCTGATAACCTAAGATCAGGATATCGTCCCCCGGGTTCAATTCATCGTACATAAACTGACCAAAATTGGCATCCAGCACTGTATTGCCGAACTTTTGGGAGAACTGCTCGCTGATTCCCTCTGGCGTAACATCACTATCCCAAATGATTTCAGATTTCATGAAGGGAGGTTTGAATTTCCCACCATGCAGAGTGGTTTTCCATCCGGCAAGGTTGGGAGTATATTTAAAATATGCCAAATCCAGATCAAAAGCCCTATGGGTAAAACCTCCATCCAGTGTCTGGTTGCCAGAGTCCCTGCTGGTTAATCCGGCAGTTGACATGCGAAATCCGATATCCAGATTCTTAAACATATGTATTTGAGCCCCTACACGTAAACGGATGCGGGCTCGATCTCGCTCATCAAGTACACCACTTTGCTCGGTGCTTTCAGACTGCCAGCGGGTTCTCAAATCTCCGTACCAGGAGAAACGTTGTAGAATTTCAAGAATCCTGGCATTCGCCTCTTGCTTTTCCTCCAATGCCTGAAGCCTTAATTCTTGTTCAGACATTTCTGCCAAGGCTATCGTTGGCATAGTCCAGATCAATAAAATAACCCATACACTGGTAAAAAAACTATGTTTTAACACTGTAATCTCCTCCTTCAAAAATCAATAATTTTGACAATTTCATGAGGAATAATACAAATATCAAATTAGGAAATTGTTAGGACTGGATTAGGGTTTTAAAGGTCGGGGGGGGATATAAAAATTATTCTATTGATATACGTAGATTTTTGCTGAGCTTAACGGATTGGAAGGTGGATGGAAAATTGGCTTCCTTTTCCGAGCCTGCTTTGTGCTGAAACCTTACCGCCATGTGCTTGGGCGATATGCTTGACGATGGCAAGACCCAGACCTGTCCCACCCAGTTTTCTACTGCGGGCTTCATCGACTCGGTAAAACCTTTCGAACAATCTGGGCAAATGCGCGGAATCGATTCCACATCCATGGTCCATGACTTCGATTATTACTTCTGTTTTATTTTTGGATACTTTAATTTCGATCTGTTTGTCAGGGCCACTGTATTTGAGCGCATTGTCCACAAGGTTTATCACTGCTTGACTCATAAGGGGAGGGTTTACGGGAGCCAATAAATCTTCATCGCAAATGAGGTGAATGGAGGCGCTATTGTCGGAGGCTTTCCACTCACAATCCCTTATTACAGATTCCAGCAGATTCTTTAGCCCAGTATTTTCGAAGGCCATTTCCGAGTTTTCCGAATTTTGCTCAAGGCGGGAAAGGGTAAGAAGGTCTTCGATGATTGCGTTCAATCGATCCACTTGCTTAGCCATAATCTGCAAAAATCGTTCGGCCTCTTCCTTATTTTGCAAGGCCCCCTGCTGAAGAGTTTCAACAAACCCCTTGATTAAAGTAATGGGAGTTTTTAGTTCGTGGGAAACGTTGGCGACAAAATCCCTGCGAACCGTTTCCAATCGGCGAATTCGTGTGATGTCATTGAGCACAATGACAGCACCCACTGCTTCCCCTAGGCTATCGTGTAAAACTGCGCCATGCGCTTGAAGATATTTCTCATTTTCATTTCCTATTGCAAGATCTGTTTCTGCGTTTTCTCTGCCTTGGAGGGTTTGCTGAACAAATTTTAGGAGTGTTGGATTCCTAACGACCTCCTGAACGGATCTGCCTTCGGCCTGCTTAGGATCGACTCCAATTAATTTGGCGGCCGCATGATTCATGCTGATCAACTTTTCCTCGGCGTCAACTGCCAACACACCCTCTACCATACTTGAAAGCACTGCCTCTCTTTCGTTCCGTTGAGCGGTGATGGTATGAATTCGTTTGTCGAGTTGTGTCACCATCTGATTTAACGCATCGGCAAGTGCAGAAATTTCAAGGGAATCGCTTTGCACAGATATTTCATCGCTCCAATCACCTTTTGAAATGGATTCAGCGGCGGATTTCATTTTTTCAATAGGTCGACTGATTCTTCGTGAAACCATTAAACTAATGCCAGCTACTAACAAGCTAACTAACAGGCTGGCACTGGCTATCTTAACTTCAATAGACCTCAATGCGTGGTCGATGAAGGTGACGGGAATGGAGGTCCGCACAACTCCTTTTATTGAATTCTCGTAAATTAAAGGGACAGCGATATACATCATTCGCTCTTCTAAAGTGTTGCTAAACCTAATTGAGGTACCAAATTCCCCTTTCATTGCAAAAATAAATTCGGGGCGATCGGAGTGATTATTCATTCGTGAAGGGTCTTCGTGAGAATCTCCCAGCACTTTACCCGATAGATCTATTATTGTGATCCGGGTGTCAGTTTTATTACCTAATTCGTGACTCAGTTTATTTAGGAGATCAGATTCCAGGGAAGGTGAAGTTTTTAATACCTGATGTTCAACCAACCAGGCCCGATTTTTTAAATCCTCTGCGGTCCTGTCGTAATAGAAATCCCTCAATGAGTTCACAGAAAACCAACCCACTGCCAAGATGGCTGTAAGGGTGATGAGTAGATAGGTTGGAAAAAGTTGCCAGAGAATTCTTTTTTTTACCATAGCTTTTGATTTGCGAACTTAACCTGTATTTTCTCACCTGTAAAATAGGGGGAATGAAACAACTAAAAACCTGTTCAGAATTTAACCCGGTTTTAAATTTCTGCGAATCGATAACCAACACCACGCACGGTCTCGATATATTTTGAGACTTTGCCTAATTTTTTACGCAAACCTACAATTTGAAAATCTATAGCTCTATCGGTAATTGCGTACCCGTTACCTCGAACCGTATCGACAATTTGACCACGGGTAAATACCCAACCGGGCTTGTCTGCAAGAAACTCTAAAATTTTAAACTCAGTAAGTGTTAATTTTATCAGCTTTCCTTTTACATAGACTTCATGTTTTCCCAAGTGAATTTCCAGGTCTGGAAATACGATTGATGTGGATTCAGATGAAGTGCTCTGCTGTTTTCTCCTGAGGACAGCTTTCACTCTACTTAGAAAAATTTTAACACTGAAAGGTTTGGTGATGTAGTCATCTGCTCCCAATTCCAACCCAACAACAATATCAGACTCTTCTCCCTTAGCTGTCATCATTATTATAGGAATTTGATTGGTATTCGAATCGTTTTTTAATTGTCGACAAACTTCTAACCCATTCATTCCCGGAAGCATCAAATCGAGCACCAGCAAATCAGGTAATTCTTTTTTAGCTTGCTGTAATCCCAATTCTCCAGATCCTACGCAATGGACCTGATAATTTTCTTTGGTTAAGTTGTATTTGACCAGTTCCTGAATACCTTCTTCGTCTTCGACAACAAGAATTTGTTTTTGGGTCATGCTGAATCAATCCTAGTTTGTTTTAATTTATTCAATATTAAAAAAATTATATTCTTAGTTTAATTCAGATGCGTTAGATTTTGGTTAGCTTTTCAAATATTAGCCCAACCCATTAAAAAGTTGAAATATAAGGGCGGATGGAGGTGGCTGGAGGGAGGATAGAAAAGATATGATGCTATTCAATTCGATATCAAAACAGGAAAACCTGTTTTAATTTCTGACAAAGTTATTTCAGGGGACCAGCGCTTTTATCAGTAGTTTAATGGCCTGAGAGTTAAAACGAATGCTCCGCATATCAACGTAATCTCTTTGAGCAAACCGTTGCCCTTTGGCAAGTTAATGCAGGAGCAGAATACAACAATTTAGTCAAAATTAATATAAAGCTACCTTTTACCAAAAGCTTTAAAGTTGGACGACGGTTGGCCTATTTCCAATATAAATGTTATCGCAATTACTTTTGAGGCTTTTGCCTAATTGTTGTCACGACGGACCAATCGCACTGCATGGGAAATAGTTTTATCATTCTTACCGTACCAATAGGCGCAACCATTCATATAGAACAGGATTTGCGCTTCCTTGCCGCGAGTAGATGAGGTCCAGGTGCAGTTCGCGGCACCAGGAGGGAATATGGAGTCGAGATGAATGTCGCCGCCCTTAACATCTTTATTTAATTTTTCCTTATCAAATATGGAGGATGCCTCATGAACGGTGGGGAGCCTCCAATCATCAAACCCACCCACTTTTTTTTCGTTGGTTTTTTTCAGGTATTCTTCTGCCTCTGCATAAGAAACTTCTTTATCAAGATCCAGCCGCGAATCGTTTGCCATCCAGGTAACACTGGTCAGTGAATCGTAAATAGTTCCATCGTCTCTTTTTAAAAATCGTGATTTTTCGTTGCCCATTCTATTCCTCTTCAGTAATTAACAGAGCTCCTTTTCCCTCTTTTCGGGAGCCTAATATCTTTAGTTTTAACCTAATGGTTTTATTTTAACCGATGCACCCACCATTTCAAATAGGGTTCCTGCCTAAACCTCTCATCTTGTAAAAATATATTTTTCCAGACGACTAAATTGTACATAAATATTTACATCTTGGAAGGTCGGGAGTTGTATTATTGCATTCCTACCCTTGAAAGTTTTGTTATTTTTCTCCTTCCAAAAAAATAGGGAACGTTTTGTAGCATCACTTTGTTATCAAAAATTCATTTTCACAAAAAAGTTTTTATCTTGCACCCGAATTTTTTTGTAAAAATCAGAATGTAATAAAGACATTCTGCGATTTATGGGTACAATTATAAGTAAGCCGATTATTCCTTTGGGGAAAGAAAAAAGGCAGAAATAACTATGTCCATATTTTCAACTTTTCGAAACATATTTATAATTATTGTTGCTCTGTTTAGCCTGGTCAGTTTTTCAGTTTACAAAATGAATATCCTGGAAAGAGCCCACGATAATGCTTTAGCCCAGCAGGAAGAATTGAAGGAAATAGGGGAACAACTGGCTAGAGGTTCTGATTATTTAACGAGTGAAATTCGTCGCTATGTTCAATTTGGAAATCGGATACATCATGACAATTTCTGGAATGAGGTGCGTATTATCCAGTCCCGCGACAAAGCTGTTGAAAGACTGAAGGAGCTTAAGGTGTTGCCGGAAGAATTGGCATATATCGAAAGGGCCAAAGGGTTTTCGGACAATTTAATTAAAACAGAAGAAAAGGCTATGGCCGCAGTAGCACGAAATGATTTTGACGAATCAAGAAGGCTGGTATTTGGAAAATATTATGATGAGCAAAAGGGCTTGATCATGGGAAACATAAAAACCTTTCAGGCCATTGTTAATGCCCGTGCGCAAGCCATGACACAACATTTTCATGATCAAAGGTCCTTCTTCATGATGCTCACGAATCTTCTCCTATTGGTTTCTGGAGTCCTTGTTTTATTTCTTGTATACAGCATCGGAATCAGGCGCCTTCTCAATCCGCTTAAATATTTAACCCATATCATGCAAGAACTTGTAAGAGGCCATCTGAATACTCCAATTCTGGTATCGAATAAAAGGGATGAGATGTCTGAAATGGGTCAAGCACTTCAAGTTTTTAAAGAAAACGCTATCAACAAAAATAAGGCTGAACTGGAACTTGCAAAAGTCAACAAGTCCAGAAGCCTTATTCTGGAATCCGTTGGGGAGGGAATTTTTGGACTGGATCTGGGTGGCAAGGTGACTTTTCTCAATCCCATGGCGGAAGAACTATTGGGATATTCATTTGAAGAATTGAAAGACCAACCCATCCATTTAATGATTCACCATTCCAAGGCAGACGGAACGCCCTACCCTATTGAAGATTGCCCTATTTATCATTCATTTCGTGATGGTGAAGTTTATAGTGGCGCGGATGAAGTGTACTGGCGGAAAGATGAATCAAGCCTTCCTGTTGATTTTACTAGCACACCTATCTATGAAGAAGGAATGCTTACCGGTGCAGTCGTGGTTTTCAAGGATATTTCCGAATATAAGCGTGCAGATGAAGTGCTAAAGCAGATTGTTGTGGGTACCTCTGCGGCTACTGGTGATGAGTTTTTAAAGTCACTGGTCAAGAACCTGGCAACATCTCTCAGGGTTAAATACGCCTTCATTGGAGAATTTAAAGATGGTCAACTGGAAAAAGCTTCAACCCTTGCTGTATGGGCGAATGGAGAACTGGCTGAGAACTTTGACTATAGTTTAAGGGATACCCCCTGCAGAATTGTGGCAGAGGGTAAAGTTTGTCACTACCCGAATAACGTTCAGAAGCTTTTTCCTAAGGATCAGCTATTGTTTGATATGGGAGTCGAAAGCTATCTGGGTGTGCCGGTGTATGATAAAGAAAAAAAATGCAACGGACTTTTAGTGGTTATGCATGACATGGAAATATCAAAAAGCATCAACCCCGAGGCTATTGTGCAAGTATTTGCTAACCGAATCGAAGCCGAACTGGAACGTCACAAAGCAGAGATGGAACTGGAAAATCACCTTGAAGACCTTGAAAAACTGGTCGGGGTACGTACAGCCGCCTTGGAAAAGAGCAACCAGAATCTCAGTGATTTTGCTTTCATAGCCTCGCATGATTTACAGGAACCTCTTCGTAAAGTGAGTATATTGGGGGACAGGTTGAAGGATTTAAATACGAGTTTAGACGAGGAAAGCTGTGATTATATCAATCGTATGCAGATCGCAACATTACGGATGCATGATTTAATTAATGACTTGCTTATTTACTCCAGACTAACCATCGAGGACTCTCCATTTGTAAAGTTTGAATTAAATCAAATCATTGAAGACACTTTGTCAGACCTTGAGACCCGGATTTCCGAAACCCGAGGAACCATAAATGTAGCCAAATTGCCAGACATAGAGGCGGACCCAGTCCAAATGCGTCAGTTGTTTCAAAACCTGATCAGCAATGCATTGAAATACCGTAAAGAGGGTATTGATCCTGTTATCAATATTTCTTCCCCAAGTGGTGATAATGGAGATGTAACTATAAATATTGAAGATAACGGTATTGGATTTGATGAAAAATTTAAGGATAAAATTTTTCAACTCTTTCAACGATTGCATGGAAAAAATGAGTACGAAGGAACCGGGATGGGCCTTGCGATCTGTAAAAGAATCATTGAACACCATAATGGAACCTTAACCGTTCATAGCACCCCCGGTACGGGGACAACCTTTACCATAAACCTGCCTAAGAAGCAGAGCATGATAACCCCTGACTCCGAAGCATGAGCTACTAAATATTTAGAGAGCCTGGTTAACTAGTCCAGCAACTAGCAGTAAAAATCTTCGCGACGGTCTTTGAAAATGTGGTTTTTTGAGGTAAGAAATTTTTCGCGGGCTTTTTCCAGATCGATTTCAACAACGTGAACCTCTACTTCTGTTTTGGATGCACGGATCAGGACATTGCCATCAGGATCTACCACCTGACTTTGTCCTATAAATTTTAGTGGCTCCACCCGGTCTTCTATCCCGACCCGGTCAGCGGTGACCGCAAAGACCCGATTCTCCAGACAACGAGTAATCATTGCTTGCGGACAATGGGACAAGACTAAATTAGAGGGATGGGCTATCAGGTCGGCTCCCATAAGTGCCAGAGTTCTCGCGGTTTCAGGAAAGCGCCAGTCAAAACAAATCATAACCCCTACTTTTGCGTCAGCGATGTCAAATACCTGGAGTGGCAGGTTTCCCTGATGGAAGCAGGCTTTTTCTGTATCAAAGAGATGGATCTTGCGATATTTCCCGATATACCCATTGGGTCCAGTGATCACTGCTGAGTTGTATACTTTATCCTGGTCTATTTCTGCAAGGCCGGCAATGATATAGGCATCGATTTTCTTTGCGAGAGCAGTCAGGGCGCTGGTGGTCACTCCTCCAGGGACCAACTCTGCCAGGTTTCGGGACTCTTCCAAATCTTTGAACTGATAGCCGGTGGCAAAAAGCTCGGGAAGAACAAACAAGTCAGCACTATGACCTTCGAGAAGGGCTTCAACCTCATCGAGGTTTTCCAATACACTTCCAAAAACGGGATTGTTTTGAACGAATCCAACTCTCATAGCAGGCTCAGTCCATTGAGAGGGTTAAGTCAATCGGGAAGTTTTGTTTCTCAAGAGATGGTCTACGAGGGTCAGAGCGACCATAGCTTCAGCAATAGGAACAGCTCTAGGGGCAACACAGGGGTCGTGTCGGCCTTCAACGCGAATTTCAGATTTCTTTCCCTTTTGGTTGATGGTTTCCTGCGCTTTATTGATGGATGAGGTAGGCTTTACAACCAGTTTGACCACGATATCCATGCCATTGGAAATGCCACCTAGAATTCCCCCCGCATTATTAGTTTGGGTTGTCATTTTTTTGTTTTTCATGACGAATACATCATTGCATTCCGAACCGCTCATGGTGGCGGTTTCGAATCCCGCCCCAATTTCCACTCCCTTTACAGCGGGAATACTCATGACCCCTTTGGCCAGATCGGCATCCAGTTTATCGAAGACGGGTTCCCCTAATCCTGCGGGCACACCCTTGGCAACCACTTCGACGACACCTCCTAGTGAGTCCCCATTTTTACGAGCCTGCATGATGGCCTCCACCATTTTTTCGGCGGTTTTCGAGTCCGGGCAACGCACGATATTTTTTTCTATTTCCTTGAAATTTATAGCTTCTGCTGTGTGGGGCCCGACTTGTCGGGTGAATCCGGTGACGGTAATTTTATCCCGGGCCAAAAGTTTTTTGGCGATAGCTCCAGCGGCGACTCTGCCAACCGTTTCTCGGGCACTGGCCCGTCCCCCTCCCCGATAATCCCGAAATCCGTATTTCATATCATAGGTATAGTCTGCGTGGCCAGGACGATACAGGTGTTTAATCAATTCGTATTTTGAAGAATCAGCATCTTTGTTGATAACCAACATTGAAATGGGGGTGCCTGTCGTCTTACCTTTAAAGACACCAGACATAATTTGGATCTGGTCACCTTCTTTACGAGTAGTAGTGACTTTGCTTTGACCGGTTTTCCTGCGATCTAAATCTTTTTGAATGTCAGACTCTTTAAGCGACAAACCTGCGGGGCAACCTTCTACCACAACGCCGATTCCACTACCATGAGATTCGCCCCAGGTCGTGATTTTAAAAAGTTGTCCGTAAGAACTGCCAGCCATAAATTTAAAAGTCCAATACTATGGTTTCTGCAGGAGCCTCTTCCAGATTGCAGAACGATTATTCGGGTAACTACAGATAAGGTATTGATACTAAAGGTTGTTTTTCGGAGAGGGCACTGTCAACCATATCAAAAGGCCCTGGTCAAGCGGTCCAAATATTGATGTAAATGGAATGATGGTTCTGTCTAAAAAATCTCGGATCAGGATTCCTGCTCTTGAGCTTTTTCATGCTCGTCCACCAGTTGCCTCAACTCTTTCCCCGCTTTAAAAAAAGGCACCTTCTTAGATGGAACATCTACTTTTTGTCCTGATTTTGGATTGCGTCCGACCCGGGCATTTCTTTGCCGAATCCGGAAACTTCCAAACCCTCTCAACTCGACTTTTTTACCTTCTGCCAACGAATCGGTAATACTTGAAAAAACAGTATTCACCACAACCTCAGTCTGTTTTTTTGTCAAGTTGATCTGGTTGGCTACTCTTTCAACAAGTTCTGCTTTAGTCATTAAAAAGTCTCCCCCCACCGGTAAACATTTTAACCGCTACTTTGAAAACGAATTCGGGGAAGTATATCATTAGCTGAAATTAAGTCAAGCCCAATATTTTAATGGGTTTACCCGTTTTTGAGGTCTGAATTTGGTACCCAAATAAATCAATTTAAGAGTCCAATGCCAGAAGATTCTATGACTTGAGTAAAGAGGGAGGGGTTACTTTTTTTTATAGAAAAAGTTCAACAACTATCTGTTTTTATAGGGGGTTCCAGATATATTGGAGAAATGGGCCCGGAGAAGGGATTAAGCTTGCGGCTAGCCTGCCGGGAAATGAGCCTTGGAGAAGCCAGGCAAAAAAAGGAGTTTTTTCTTTTTCTTCAATGACTTTAGGCCTTCCTTGAACCCCAATTTTTTTTGCCAGGAGTTCTTTGGCTTTTTCAAGACCTCCCAATTCATCTACCAGTTTCAGCTCAAGAGCCTGCTTACCCGTCATGATTCTGCCATCAGCAATCATACTGACCTCCGAAACGGGTAGTCCTCTACCCTTAGCAACGGCCTGAACAAATTGCTGATGCACATCGTCTACGACATTTTGTAATAGTTCCCGTTCTTCCGGTTTCATGGCTCGTAATGGCGAACCTACATCCTTGTATTTGCCACTCTTGATGATATCTGGCTTAATCCCAAATTTTTTAGTAAGTTCTTCGATATTGTTAAAAGCCATTACAGCGGAGATGCTTCCCGTTAAAGTACCGGGATTAGCAAGAACGTAATCTGCCGCACTAGCGATATAGTATCCACCCGATGCCGCCACCGTTCCCATAGAAGCATAAACCGTTTTTTGTTCGGCCCGCAGTTTCATAATTTCATTATAAATTTCTTGTGCCGGAGCAACGGCTCCTCCTGGAGAATCAATACGTAGCAGAATGCCTCGCACTTCTTTGTTATGGCGATAATCAGAGAGCTGGCGAACAATATCCTGAGAATCCATGAGCATTCCCTGAATATGGATCAAGGCAATATCGCCTGAGGGAGTTTTCCAGCGATCCGGAATCAGAACAGAACCCATAGCTATCAAAACCACCAATATTAAGAGACCTGCGCAGAACCTAAATACAGATCTCAAAAAGGATCTTTGAGGCTGGTTTGGAATCGTGTTTTCCATAATCAAATCTCTGGACCCTTGCGGGTCCAGAGCTCATCAAAGTTTACTCTTCATCTTTAAAGTCTTCCAGATCTACCTGTTCCTTTTCGATTTGCGAAATGTCGAGGTTTTCCTGAAAGGCTTTAATGCTTAAAGCAATCTTTTTGTTAGTAGTATCCACTTTGATTACCTTTGCTTTGATATCATCGTCTACTTTCACAGCAGATTCGGGATCAGTAATTTTTTCCGAACTGAGTTGTGAAACATGGATCAAACCTTCCAATCCATCGCCAAACTCTGCAAAAGCACCGAACCCGGTTACCTTGATGATCTTGCCTTCGACTTCGGTACCAATAGGATAATTGGCCGCGATATCATTCCATGGATCAGGTTGTAACTGTTTAACACCAAGGGAAATCCGACAATTCTCTTTATCGATGCTGAGGACTGCTGAAGTAATTTTATCCTTTTTCTTCAAGACTTCCGAAGGATGCTTGATTTTTTTCCAACTCAAATCGGAAATATGAATCAGGCCATCCACACCGTCCTCCAACTCAACAAAAGCTCCAAAGTCGGTCAGGTTTCGAACCGTGCCCTCAACTTCAGTACCAATGGGATACTTATCTTCAATCTTTTCCCATGGGTTAGGTTCAATTTGTTTCATTCCGAGGGAAATCCGTTTTTTATCTTTATCGAGAGTCAGCACGATGGCTTCCACTTCGTCCTCAATCGAAACAATTTTGCTCGGGTGTTTGACATGGCGGCTCCAGCTCATTTCAGAAATGTGGACCAATCCCTCGATACCTTTTTCTAGTTCCACGAACACTCCATAATCTGTGATGCTGACCACTCTTCCTTTGATTTGGGTATTGACCGGATATTTGTTATCAACATCCACCCAAGGATCGGCACTGGTTTGTTTGAGTCCCAGTGAGACGCGCTCCTTGTCTTTGTCATATTTGAGAACCATAACGGTAACTTTGTCCCCAATGGAAAACATTTCGGAAGGATGATTGACCCGGCCCCAGGACATGTCCGTAATATGAAGCAGGCCGTCAATTCCGCCCAGATCAATGAACACTCCGTATTCAGTGATATTTTTAACAATACCCTCAATGAGGTTACCCTCACCCATTTTCTCCAGAGTCCCTTCGCGAAGTTGCTTGCGCTGCTCTTCAAGAAGAATTCTCCGCGACAGAACAATATTTCCGCGTTTTTTATTCATCTTGATGATTTTCATGTCAAACTTTTCGCTAATCAGTTTTTCCAGATTTCGAATCGGGCGCAAGTCGATTTGTGAACCCGGCAAGAATGCTTTAAGTCCGATATCAACGGTCAATCCGCCTTTGGCTTTGGCAACCACCACACCTTGAATGATTTCATCGGCTTCATAAGTCTTGACCAGATCGTCCCAGATTTTAATTTTATTAGCCTTCTCTTTGGACAAGACGACATTGCCATGGTTGTCTTCGACCTTTTCAAGAAAGACCTCAACCTCTTCATCAACTTGCAGGTTCTTGCCGTTTTCAGGGAATTCGGAAAGCGAGACCAGTCCTTCCGACTTAAAACCTACGTCGATGGTGGCTAGCCCATTGGAGATGGCAATTACCTTTCCCATAATAATCTGCGAAGCCTTGAAGCGGCCCAGGCTGTCGTTAAAATATTCTTCCATCTCTTCATAGGCCGTGACCTGGCTGGGAGTTAAATCCTCCAGTTCCGCCTTGTCATCATTTTCCATTTGCTCTAGTAATTCTTTGGATATTTTCATGACCACCAGATTCTCACTTTCTTTCAGGTTGGGTTGTTTATATTTTTCAAAACTTGATCTGTAACTTCGTCAATGCTTAATTGAGTGGTGTCGACTTCCAGAGCATCTTCTGCTCTGACCAGAGGAGAAATCTTTCGATTACAGTCCTCATAGTCACGTTGTCGAATTTCCTCGATAATAATTTTCAAATCCAATTCCGGATTTTTAGATTTCAGTTCCTCATATCGCCGCCGCCCACGCTCTTCCGCATCGGCAACAAAAAAGAATTTCTTATCAGACTGGGGAAATACCACGGTCCCAATGTCTCGGCCATCCATTACCACATTGCCCATCTCTCCGATCTGACGTTGTCGGGCTACCAGCACCTCACGAACCGTCTCCTGCGCGGCAACTGTTGCGGCCCCTTTGCCCACTACTTCATTTTTTAAATAGCTTGTCGCGTTTTCGCCATCCACCAGAACAGATTGCCCCTTCGCACTTGGAACAAATTCTATCTTCAAGTTTTCGGCAATCTTTGCCATCGCTGTTTCATCAGCGAGGTCCATGCCGTTTTTCTGGGCCACCCAGGCCACAGACCGATACATGGCACCGGTATCGATGTAGCGGTAGTTCAGCTTTTTGGCGACTAATTTTGCGACAGTACTTTTTCCACTGCCTGCTGGTCCATCGATGGCAATAATCATTCCCTCAAATCACCTTGAGCCGGTAATTGTTTGCGGCTATAAATTCATTTTTTAAAGTTTGTCCGTCTCCCTTTTCGATAATGCTACGGATTTCATCCAATTTAATTTGAAACTGGTCGATCAGGTCCAGCGAATGGCTACGATTGGAAAGGCATATGTCTCGCCACATAACCGGGTCACTGGAAGCGATCCTGGTGATGTCTTTCAGCCCCGCTCCCGAAAATGCAGTGACTTCAAGGTTGTCCTTGGTTCTCAAAGCCCCGAGCGTGTTCATCAGTGCATAAGCTACGATGTGGGGCAAATGGCTCACCGCACCAAAAATAAAATCATGTTCCTCTGCAGACAACTTAATGACATTCATGCCCACTGCCTGCCAGAGAGCACAGATTTTTTCCAGAGCTTTTTTATTGGTTTTTTCGGTCGGGGTCACAATGCATTTAGCGTCCTGATACAAATCCGCATAGGAAGCTTCCAAACCAGAGTTTTCACCTCCAGCGATGGGGTGCGACCCGATAAAAACACCTTCAGGAATCAGTTTGTCCGCTTCTGAGACGACAGGGTCTTTCACCGAGCCGACGTCGGTAATCAGAGTCCCAGGTCGGATTTCTGAAATCATATTTCTAATCAGCGGAACAATGGTGGCAACTGGCGTACACAAAACAATCAGGTCCGCATCAGCCACCGCATCAGATAGATCGGTGCAACAATGATCGATGATTTTTAAGGACCTGGCTTTTTCCAGGTTTTCCCAGCTTCGGCCAAATCCCGTAATCTCTTCAACAAGACCTCGTTCCTTACAGGCCTTGGCCAAAGAGGCACCCAACAAGCCAACGCCGATCACCGTCATTTTTCTGAATAGCTTCATGCTTGCCCTTTTTCAGGATAAGAACCCAGCACCCGCAAAAACAGAGCTTGCTTGCCCAAGGTTTTTAAAACGCGCTCAACCGACTTATCTTCAATGTGCCCCATAAAATCGACGTAGAACAAATATTCCCAAGGCCGGTTGCGTAGAGGACGAGACTGTATTTTCGATAAATTTATTTTATTCCTGGCAAATAACTGTAATGTTTTGAGCAAAGATCCGGCTTCATCGGCAATTGAAAACATGACCGATGTTTTGTTCCGTTTGGCTTTTTTAGCCCGGTCTTTTGAAATGATAAGAAATCGGGTATGGTTTTCAGCCCGGTCCTGAATATTTTTTTCGACTATTTTTAAGCCATACACCTCCGCCGCAAGTTCTCCGGCGATAGCGGCGGCATTCTTATTTTGCTTTGCTAACTCCGCCGCCTGGGCCGTGCTTGAAGCGGGAACTTGTTCAACACCTGGCAGGTTGCGGTTCAACCAGTTTCTGCATTGTGCCAAAGGCTGGGGATGCGAATAGATTTTCTGAATCTTTTTCCGGTCCGATGCGTTGGATAAAAGGAATAGACCAATAGGAAGCCGTGTCTCATTGCAAATATGAAGAGGGGAGTCGACAAAGCAATCCAGAGTTAGATTGATAACCCCTTCAATGGAATTTTCTACCGGCACGACTCCATAGTCGGAGTTGCCCAGTTCGACTTCTGAAAAAACGGCTTCAATATTTCCACAAGGATTGAACGTGCAGGAATGTCCAAAATGCCGCACCGCCGCCTGGTGGCTGAACGTGGTCTTCGGCCCGAGAAAAGCAATCTTCAAAGGCTTTTCCAAAGCTAAAGTGGCCGAAAACAGCTCACGAAAAATGAATTCAATAGAAGGATCGGGAAAAGGGCCATTGTTTTGGTCCTTCAGCCTCTCAAGGATAGCCCGCTCACGATGAGGGACATGAAAGTGCTTTATCTTCCCCTGACGGGACTTTTCATCGCCGATTTTCTGAGCCAATAGGCCACGACGACTGATCAGCTTTAACAGCTGATCATCAATTTTGTCAATCTGCTGGCGCAGATCATCTAACTGGGACAAAAAACAGATACCGCCTTTACTAGGATTTCCCGCAATCTCTTGATG
Organism: Nitrospina sp.; assembly: GCA_018664975.1. Classification (GTDB taxonomy): domain Bacteria; phylum Nitrospinota; class Nitrospinia; order Nitrospinales; family VA-1; genus LS-NOB. The sequence goes on from JABIXH010000253.1 coordinate 37,163, forward strand.
GGATGGTTGATCATTCCATAATTCCCCCCTAAAATGCAAGCAATAATTATTAGCGCATCGCTAATATTTCAATATTTTACGTTTGAGGTTATGAATCATGATATTGCTTGAGTTCAGCATGAGCCCCATGGATAAAGGGGAAAGCGTCAGTGAACAAGTCAGCCGTTCTCTTAAAATTATTGACGAAAGCGGTTTGCCCTACCGGCTCAATCCGATGGGAACTGTGCTGGAAGGTGAATTTGATGAAGTGATGGGAGTGGTCAAACAATGTTACGAAACCATGAGGACGGATTGCAAGCGCATCACCTGCGGCATTAAGATTGATTACCGCGAAGGCAAATCAGGCCGACTGGACTCCAAAATGGCCTCGATTGAAAACAAACTGGGAAAAGAAATGAAGAAGTAGAAACCTTTTTTTACCACCGATGTACCCGTGCCGGGCATGAATCAAAGGGTGAATATCACAAACACAGATAAACAGAGATAAAAATTCCCCCCTGAGAAGGGGGGCTAGGGGGGTTGCTTTTGCCCGTCATTGCTGTTTATCGGTCGTTACAATTGCATTAGTTTTTGCCGGATGTAAATCACGACCGCCTGGATTTCTTCCTGCGTGAGGTTCGATTCCCAAGGCATCATGGCGGTGCCTTTCCTGCCTTTTGTGACAGAGTGGATCATCCGCTTTTCTGTCAGTTCCTTTTTTGATTTTTCTGCGGTGAAGTTTTTTGGGGGAGGATTTAGCACGTTGGCGGCGAAGGTTTTGCCATCGCCTTTATCACCGTGGCAGGCTTTGCAATGTTTGTAGAAAATATCGCGTCCGGTTTCGAGGTCGACCGAGAGAGCCATAACTTGTGATACGCAAAACAGGATCAATAAGAGACATGAAAAGAAAATGAAGTTCCAATTTAAGCGCAAAGAAATTTTCAACCTATCTAACCTTTTCAATCAGTGCAGTTCCTTTTGATATCTCTTCATCAGCCGTTAACTCCGGCAGAACAATATGCCGGGTAAATTGTTCTCAGCGGTTTAGCACTCACGCCTGGAAAGATAATTTATTTTTCCCCCGTATTCAATTTTTCAACGATTTCACATATTCTATCCATATCATATAAGCTCAGCAACTTTCCCATTTCAACCGCAAGTCGATTGCAACCTTCATCCATGCCTTCGAGTTGATTTATCAGCCTCTCTATTTCTGTAATATTATAGAGTTCTGCCGCAACTTTTATTTGATCTGACAAGTCCTGCGGCAAGGAAATATTAGAATAGTCAAGCTCTTCTGAGCTTGAGGGTAACACCTCTTGTTCATCTTCATATTCGAATTTGACATCCAAAAGCTCGTCAAGGCAATTTAAGATTTGTTCAGTGCGAAAAGGTTTTGAAATAAAATCGTGTGCCCCCATTTCAATATAGCTTTCCCTGCTCTGGTCAAGTGCCGAAGCCGTGATTACCACAATTTTGAATCGGTCACCCCCAAATTCTTCGCAGATTTTTTGTATCGCTTCTTTTCCATCCATAACTGGCATTCGAATATCCATGAAAATGATATCTGGAAGATACTCGCGAACCTTTTCCAAACCATCCTGGCCATTCACCGCCCCAATGACTTCAACTTTCAAACTCGATAAGAATTTCGACAGCACCTCACGATTTTCCTGAATATCGTCTATAACCAGTGCTTTTACATGGCTTCCTTCAGACAGATGAAGGATATTCTTCACGCGCGCAATGCGCGTTGGAATATCACCGGTTGCCTGAGGTAGAGTCAGAGTGAAATAAAAACGGGAACCTTTACCTAATTCGGAGTCGATACTCAACTCCGTTCCCATTAATTCCAGCTGTTTGCTGGAAATTGCCAGCCCCAAACCGGTTCCGCCCATCTTCGCACCAGACTCTTCCTGGTGAAATGGCTCCAGGATATGTTGCTGATCCTTGGTTGCAATACCTCTTCCTGAATCTATAACTTCGAACAAAATTTGACCCCCTTCCATGGGAGTTGTATAAAACAGGACCTCGCCTTCCTCGGTGAATTTTACCGCGTTGCCGATCAGGTTGATTAATATTGCCCTCAACTTGAGTTCATCTCCAAAAACATTTCGGGGTCCGCTCAACCCTTTAACTTTCCAATTCAATCCCTTTTGTTGGCAACGGAGTTGGAACATTTGGGAAATTCCTGTCGTGAGTTCCTTGAGGTCAAAGTTGACCGGGTGCAATTCCATTTTTCCCGCTTCAATTTTTGAAATATCCAGAATTTCATTGATCATCTCAAGGAGGTTTTTTCCACTTGTATCAATAGTCTGAATTGCCTGACGTTGATCTGAGTCCAGATCTTTACCTCGTAACAAGATTTGAGCATAACCGAGGATAGCATTCATGGGGGTTCGAATTTCATGACTCATATTAGCCAGAAAGGTAGACTTGGCCCGATTGGCGGTCTCTGCTTGTTCCCTGGCAATGTCAGCTAATTGTTTTGCTTCCAGAAGACTTTTCTCCGATGCTTTTCGCTCACTGATATCACGGATGCTTCCCACATAAAATTTGTGTTCCCCTAATATCATTTCGTTGACCCCCAGTTCCATCGGGAATGTAGTCCCATCTTTGTGACGTGCCTCCAGTTCTCGTACCATTTCGATAATATTTTTTTTACCGGTACGAAAGTATTGCAGGAGATATCCATCATGCTCTGAATGATAGGGTTCCGGCATCAGCATTTTTACATTTCGGCCTATCACTTCCTCTGAAGAATAACCAAACAGTTTTTCAGAATACCGATTAAAAACGCTCACTGTCCCTTCCTGATCAATAACAACAATTCCTTCCTGGGCGCTTTCAATGATGGTGCGGGTCTGTTTCTCCGAGATCTGCCGATTTTTATAGGTATCAATATATTCCAAAGTCAATCCGATGAATGGGATCAAATAGGCAATGATTTTAAGGAAATGGGCAATATTAAAATGGTTGTCAAATAAAGAAGAGGAACCAAAAGCCATATGGACCTGAGTGGCAATATGAGGAATCATACTGATCAAGATAGAGTAAGAAATATAATTTCTGCTCTTGTTGTAAAATTTTGGAATTAGAAAAATCCCTGCAAACAAATAAAGTCCTAAAGGCCCCACATCCCAGGGGCGTGTCAGTATTGCCTCGGGAAACATGGTTTGCGGAAGCTGAGAACTGGTCGCGCAAATATGGATGATTGCGTAAGCCAACAAGCCAAAGACCATACTTACCGAAATTACAAACAGGAAATTCCCCCGGCGTTCCTTATAGTTTCCAAAGAGCAAAAGGCTGATGCCGCCAATTAGAATCAACGCATTGAATAATCGACAAATCGCCCAGGTGAAGGGGACAAGATTGCGGGTGTCGGCAACGGATTGAATCAATCGATCTGCGGCCAAAGTATGAAACGCATCCATACAACCGGCGCAGAATAATGCCACACCCAGAATAGGGGTTCCCACATCGCGCTTGATGGCAAAGTGGGCGAAGGAAAGAATGACCGTAAAGAAAGCGGCGCTGAAAGCGCTCCATTCCAGAATAGTATGGATAAAGGCGCCTGACAGGGTTCGAAACATACCATCAATAAGCTCAGAGGGACTCATCCCAGCTGAGGCCTCGCCTAGAAACGGAATCTTGGTGGTGGCGAAATCATATCCCATCAAATTGAGAACAAATGGCCCGATAGATATTGCCACCGTAACGAACAGAAGGGATAATGGTTGCTGAAATGCGGATTCCTTTTTTTGAGCTATTTCCATATTTTTTTGTTTATTCTAAATTAAATCCAAAAGTTCCCCATTAATCAACACTTCGGTCACTCCAGTTCAAACTCCCAATTCAGTGAATTCTGTAATTCAAATTCCCACTGGGACAATAATCTTTCCAAATATACCGCTTTTTGAAACACATGCGAGGGGAACTTCCGGTCGGGAAAGGGTATTTTTCGAAAAGCCTCTTCATAATTTCCTGAATAAAAATTTTTCTCCAAGTGTTTAATTTCTGACAACAATAAAGAAACCAGGTCATAAACGTCGCCAGGTGAAACGGGAAGCTGTTCATCCTCATAAGGGCATCTCTAAAAATAGGATAAAAAGTTGAAGGATGAATTAAAATAGGGAAGTGGTTAGTATTTTTTATTTTCCCTTCGTCCTAAAAGGAATTCTCCATGAGCCAGCCCGGATTTTTTGACCTCGATAACCGTTATGAATCTATCAGTAAGCTGGGTGATCCGCTGGAAGTTCTGGATCAGGCGATTCCGTGGGAAACATTTCGTCCTGTGCTGAGTAAAGCCCTGCGTAAATTCAAAAAAAGCAACGCTGGTTGTAAACCCTACGACAGTGTTTTCATGTTCAAGGTCCTTGTATTGCAAAGCCTCAATAATTTAAGCGATGATAAAACAGAATTTATGATCAAAGATCGTTTATCGTTCATGCGTTTTCTGGGTCTTGATTTCGAAGACAAGGTGCCAGATGCGAAAACCTTATGGTTGTTCCGAGATACACTCACAAACAAAAATGCGATCGATAAACTGTTCCGCAGGTTCAATCGTTATCTTGACCGTGCAGGTTTGTTTGCGCGTCAGGGCCAGCTCATTGATGCCAGTATTGTTCCTGCCCCTGTACAGCGCAACACTCGCGAAGAAAACACCAA
>JABIXH010000226.1 GCA_018664975.1 Nitrospina sp.
ATGGAGAATTCCTTTTAGGACGAAGGGAAAATAAAAAATACTAACCACTTCCCTATTTTAATTCATCCTTCAACTTTTTATCCTATTTTTAGAGATGCCCTAAGATCAGTTATAAGCCTGAAGACATTATCTTTAAAGAAGGGGACGAGCCCAACGCCTGCTTTTTAATTTATAAGGGAAAAGTAACGGTGATCAAAAACAAAATGCTTGTTATGAAGAAAAAGGTTTCGACATTAGGACCCGGCTCCTTTTTTGGGGAGATGGCTTTTCTCACTTATGCGCCCCGCGTGGCGACTGTTGTCGCACAAGAAAACATGCTTTGTTTTGTTCTGCTTAAATCTACCTTCATGAAATTGTTGAAAAAAAACCCCAGCTTTAAGACCTGGCTGGAGTCACTTTCTGAAAAACGCCTGATAAAACTTAACAGCATCTAGCGGCGAGCCGCCGCTGGCAAATTGGGCAAGAGCTCGTTGGGCCGAGATAACTCTTTGCTCGCCAAAAAATAGTTATTACCCCTTTGGGGCACGAAGGCTGAGGAAAAATATCACGTGCACGTTGGCCCCACGCCTAATGGTTGCTACCGACCGCTTGACTGGAGCATTTCACTGGCTGTCCAGGCCATACCGCGATTCGACCCACCGGCAAACCCTGTTTTGCTGACAACAATAATGCCGAACGCAGTGGTTTCTTTGAACCACCCTATGACTGTTGGAACAATGGCTTTTGGGTCCATCCCCTGTTCGATCAACTGATATGCGCGCAGGGCAGTCACCTTCATGGCTATAGCTTCACCATCACCCGTGGCGGCCACGGCCCCTTCCGACCCGGCGTAGAGTCCGCATCCAATAAGCGGAACATCACCCACGCGACCGGGGAGTGCATTATCAATGCCCCCCGTGCTGAGCGCACAGGCGAAGTCATCTCCTGCTCGTAAAACACACCCGACGGTGTCGGTGGTGGAGAAATCGGTTCCCGTACCTACGATTTGGTCCAGCGACAGGGTTTGGCATCCCTGATCGGAGGCGAACTGGTTGGCCCCGCGCCCGGCCAGTATTTTATATTCAGATTGACTGACAATGCGGGCCACCTGAACCGGATTTTTGAATCCTTCCAATGCGGCCACGGCTCCAAAAGTACCCGAACTATCCATGCACGAGGCGTCCATCTGCACGGTGTCATCGTTGCGTTTGTGCGATCCGATGCCGGCGTTGAAACGTCCATCATCTTCCAGGGTGGCTACTGCCTGACACGCCGCATCAATGGTGGCTTCACCGGTTTGCAGAGACATCATGCTCATCTGCCCGGCGATGGCGGTTCCATCAGCAAAAGCCGGGTCGGACCCCGCTCCACCATGCGTCAACACTACAAGTTTTTTTTTCTCTTCCATAGATTAATAACCTTCTCTGGCTGGCACCGGATGTTATCGGTTTGTAATATTTTTAATTTCATGGCCCGGGGTATATCGAGCCATTGTTAGTCTCTTTCGAGTTTGGCCCGGTTGTTAACTAATTATAAATGAGGTATGCTGAAGGCCAATAAAAAACGACAGGATATCTATGGTTAAGTTTTGTTTGGAGTGCAAAAATGCGTTCTGGGGTGGACAGTATTGCCCGAAATGTCCCGGCGAGATTGAACTGCTCGATGCCGCTCTGCCCGAGAATAAAAAATATCTGCCAGAACTCAATGTTGATGTTCGGCCAAAATATTATGCCCGTAGTTCCATGCTTCTATCCTGTTTCGGGTTTATTATGTCCTTGCCGCTTGGCGCATTTATTTTTTTACGCGGGTTGTCATCATCCGGTAACGTTGCTTTATGGGGCAGTGTGGGAATTGGCACCATTATTGGAGTCTCGTGGGGATGCTGGTATCTCGCACACAAGCTCTTCGATAAACAAATGGAAGATGTCGAAGTCGAAGATAAAGAACCCCAGCTAGACTAACCCTGCTTGGCGCCCTCTATGACACGGGCGATAAAGTTTTCTCTGGTCTGCCTGTCCTGCAATGCTTCTTCATCTATAACAGGCAGAGATGGAAAGCTCTTCATAAAAGCTTGCGCAAACACTCCGGCACTTGTCTCGGCCTGCGCTTGGCCTGTCTCACTATAGACAGGTATACCTTCTGGTCCACATGACGGAGAACGGCTTTTAAAAATATAACCGCTCAGGTTTTGTTGGGCTAATTCATCCAGCTTTTTCGAGTTGAAGCCATTCATGTCCCAGTGTTTTCCCGATTCAACACCCACCAGACATTCGTTGCCCATCACAATTTGAACAGGTTCTCTCGGGACACCCATTCCCATTTCTACTTCCGGGCAGACTGGCATGGCTTCGAACCGGTCCCCTAAAAGGTCGATAACAGCTTGGTTGTATTTGTGCTCGCCGTTATAACGAACCGGTTCGCCCAACAGGCAACTACTGACTCCGATCTTGAATTTTACCTTTGCCATTTTCAGGCTCTCAATTAATTACTGACTCTATGGCCAATATCCTTGCGGTAATGGATGCCATCCCATTTAATTTTGGCTACCGCCTCATAAGCTTTTGAGATGGCTGATGGTGTATCGGATCCTGTCGCGGTGACTCCCAGAACCCTTCCCCCATTGGTGAGAACTTTTCCCGCTGACCCTTTGGTCCCGGCATGAAAGACCACCACATCCGGCAATGCCGCGGCCTCATCCAACCCTGTAATTTCTTTTCCCTTTTCATAAGATCCCGGATACCCTTTTGCCGCCATCACCACGCAGACTGAAGGTTCCGGTTTCCACTTCAAGTCATATTGGTCAAGGGTTCCATCAATACAAGCTTCAAAGAGCGGGACAATATCGCTTTCCATACGGATCAGTAGCGGCTGGGTTTCAGGATCTCCAAACCGGGCATTGAATTCAAGCGTTTTGGGTCCCAGTTTGGTGAGCATCAACCCCGCATAAAGAATTCCCTGATAGGGACGGCCTTCCGCTTTCATAGCACGGACCAGAGGGAGCATGATTTTATCCCGCGCCTTCTGGCGTAAAAGATCGGTGAAAACCGGAGCCGGAGAATAAGCCCCCATACCACCGGTATTGGACCCCTGGTCTCCATCAAACGCGGCTTTATGATCCTGCGCGGAATCCATAAGGAGTACGGTGTTGCCATCGGAAAATGCCAAAACAGAAACCTCCTGGCCTTCAAGAAACTCCTCGATCACCACCTGGTCTCCCGCCTCGCCGAAAGATTTATCTTTCATAATTGTATCTACCGCATTCCGGCCTTCTTCCGCATTGCGGCACAAGATGACCCCCTTGCCTGCCGCCAGCCCACTGGCCTTGACAACAATGGGTCCGGTTTCTTTATCAAAATATCTTTGGGCCAGCTCATGAGAGGTGAAGGTTTTATATTCTGCTGTGGGCAGGCCATATTTCTTCATGATGTCTTTGGAGAAGGCTTTACTACCTTCCAATTCCGCGGCACGAGCAGAGGGACCAAAAATTCGCAATCCTTTTTCCTGAAACCGATCAACGATTCCCATCACCAGAGGTTGTTCCGGACCTACCACCGTGAGTCCGATTTCCTTTTCCAGAGCAAACTCTAAAAGTTGATCGATTTGGTCAGCGGGAATCGGGACATTGGTTGCGATTTCCGCCGTACCGGTATTGCCCGGTGCGCAAAAAATCTCAGTCACTTTAGGACTCTGATTTATTTTCCAAACCAGGGCGTGTTCTCTCCCCCCACCTCCTATTACCAGTACCCGCATTAAGCCTCCTTATTATCTTGGTATGATTCATGTAGGAATTTATATAAAATACACGGGTCTTGCAACTCTTTCAAACCATCAGGTAATTTTCATATGGTAAAGCTGGACTCCATAAGTAAATCCTTTGGCGGAAAATCCGTTATCGAAAATGTTTCGCTGGAAGTCGAAGCGGGCGAACGCTTCACCCTGCTGGGAAGAAGTGGATGTGGAAAGACCACCTTGTTGCGGCTGATCGCCGGATTCGAAACTCCCGATAGTGGAACCATTGCGATTGCAGGTCAGGATGTAGGTACTCTGCCTGTTGAACAAAGACCGGTTGGCATGATTTTTCAAAACTACGCCTTGTTTCCTCACATGACTATTTACGATAACATCGCAGTGGGTCCTCGCGTGCGTAAACATCCAGAAAATGAAATTGCCAAAAGAATTGATGAACTATTGGAGATCACTCATCTTGAGGCACTGCGCAATGTCTACCCTGGGCAAATTAGTGGTGGAGAAGCACAAAGGGTGGCCCTGGCTCGTGCTGTTATAAACCGTCCAAAAATTCTATTACTCGATGAACCTCTTTCTGCACTGGACCTCAGTCTGCGTCAACACCTTCGGGAAGAACTCATCGAAATGCAAAGAGCGTTGGATATTACATTCCTCTTTGTCACCCACGATCAGGACGAGGCCATGGGTCTCGCCACCCGCATGGGAATCATGGATAACGGTTGCTTGCAACAAGTGGGTACGCCTCCAGAATTGTATGAAAAGCCACAGACCGCTTTCATTGCCGAGTTTCTCGGTGAAGTGAACCGACTCACCGGCAAGGTGGAACAAAAATCCGGCAACCAAATCACCCTTGCATTAAAGTCCGCTGGAACTATCCAATGCGTTTCGGATATATCCCGACCGGAAAACCAGCAAGTCACCTGTTACATCCGACCAGAAAAAATATTTTTTGATACGGGCCGACCCCAAACCGAGCCCGTCAATATTTTGCAGGGTACCCTGCGCCAAATACAATTTTTCGGCAGTCATACCCGGTACCAATTGGAGCTTTCGGGCGGACAAACCTTAACTCTTACAAACCAGCACCGCAAATCTCGCAGTCCCCAACATTCCATTGGAGATTCAGTTCGAGTTTTATTCTCGGTATCTGATGTATTTATCCCAAATAAAAATGAAAATTAAAGCATATAAAATTAAGTATTATTTCAAAATTATTTTTGCCGCGATTTGGTTATTAACGGGTTGCGATAGTTCTCCCTCTGGAAAAACCTATCTGGTAGCCACCGATGCCACCTTGATTCCCATGTCCTTTATGAGTGTCGGCAACGATATAATTGGCTTCGAACCTGATTTCATACGAGCCATCGGCAAAGAGGCCGGAATCAATATTCGTATCATTAATGTCGAATGGGCGGGTTTATTTGGCGGACTCATCACCAAAAAATTCGACATGGTGATCAGTTCTGTCACGGTTTTGGAGGAAAGAAAGGAGCGCATGGCATTCAGCGAACCCTATCTCAAAAGCGGTTTAGCACTGGTGGTTCGGGAAAATCAGGAAGGCATAAACTCTTTTGAAGATGCACAAAAAAATAAACTATTAGTGGGTGCACAGGTTGGGACTACCGCTTATTTCTTTTTAGAAAAAGATTCTGCCATTCGCAAAAAAGGATATCAAATGTACGGGCATGCTGTGGCCGATCTCATCAATGGTGAAATTGACGCAGTACTGGGGGAAAGTACAGGAACCCTTTTTTATAAAAATCAGAATAAACCTTTATTTCAGAAAATTAAGATGGTGGGCGAAATCATGACCGATGAGCATTACGCCATTGTTTTTCGCCAGGAAGATAGCGAATTGTTGAATCGGGTAAATTCTGCCATACAGAAAGTCCTTGCCAATGGAACTGCCGCCCGACTCCATAAAAAATGGGATCTCGGTCAGGCCGCCCAGGTTCCGAAATAAAAATAGTCATAAATAAAACTTTAAGAACTCATGCCAACCTTATCATCCACTAAAACAGGTTCCAGCCCGCAAATGTGGGCGTGGAACCTTGCGGTATTGATGAGTTTTATTTTTCTGATTTATTTACCCACTCAGGAAGTTTTTATAGCTAAAGAACAAAGCGGCGGTTATGTTGAATTGCTTTCGCTTCTACCTTCTGGCGTTTTTTATACGCTTTTAGTAACCCTGCTGGGGAGCGCCTCCGCCATTGTCGTGGGACTTTTGGTCGGTCTGGGAAAACTTTCTAAAAATCCTCTCATACGGATTCCGGTATCCTTTTATATCGAGGTTTTACGCGGCATCCCGCTACTGGTGCTTTTATTCTATATTTATTATGCTTTGGGGGAGTTCATTCATATGCCAGCGCTGGTGGCGGCGGTGGCGGGATTTGGATTCAGCTACGGGGCTTATATGGCCGATGTGTTTCGGGCTGGCATCGAAGCGGTCCCGAAAGAACAGGGTGAAGCCGCCCGCAGTCTAGGCATGAATGAAAAACAGGCCATGTTTCAGATCATTCTTCCGCAAGCCCTGCGTACTATTATTCCCGCCATCGGCAACCAGACTCTAGGTATGTTGAAAGACACCAGCCTGGTTTCTGTACTCGCCATCTCTGATATTCTTCGGGTGGGCAATGAGTACGCCACAAAACATTTCAATTATTTTGAGACCTATACTTATGTGGCGTTGACCTACCTGCTTCTCACTCTTTTACTATCTCGCGGAGTGCAAAACCTGGAAAACCGATTTCGGCCGGCGTAAATCCCGGTAGCTGTGATAACCTCTTCCATAAATTCATGCCCCAAAGGGGTAATCTAGCAATATCTATTAATTCATAGGTTTTAATTTACAAGTATCATTCAGGGAAACCACTCGAACAGGTCCGGGGAAATGGGACCATTGCTCCCGGTTCAGCTGATTTATTTCTTCCTCAAGGGCCATCACACCGTTTTTGTCTACTCGCCCATTGTAAAATAGTTTTCCCGCCGCCCAGCAATCGGCGTTCCCCACCTGACTAAAATGTTCATAGATATCTTCGGCTCCTTTAACCAGATGCCCCAAGACCAGGCTGGCGCATGAAAAATTAGCCGCGAACGAACGTGCATTTGCCGAAAGGTCTTTGAGCTGATCCGCATTAATCCGAATCATAGAATGACCCCCGGCTGTCATAACGGCTTCTGAAAATTTTCGGGCAGAAGAATCAGAAACTATTTTTACACGCGCGCTATGAAAATCACTACAATACAAATTCTCTAAGGACTCTTGAGCCCAAACAGGTACTGAGAAGGCCATTACAAAAATAGCGGTCCATATCAATTTTCGCATATAATCCCTTTCTTTAAGTTATAGGTCCTGCTAAAGCTTATAAGCTTATCTTTGGATCATTAAAAATCAAGAAGAACCCAAATGGCCCTAAAAAGTACACTATTATTATAGGATTTCAGGTTAAAATTCAAAATCTATTTCTTGAGAGCTTTTTTTCAGGTAACCCGTGACATCATATTTGAGAGACTATATATTAAAAATTAAGAGGGCTTTAGTATCCAATCTGGAGAGGAAGAGGAAATGAATACCACATTAGAAAAAGACAAAAATTTAGTTGCCGAAGACTATTTTCTGCTGGCAACTCGAAAATGGGATGATAGGTTAGAAGATTTTTTTCCTGTTGATGACCCATCCACAGCAACCCAGACATTCAACGATTATTCTGAGGCGGAAACTGCTTATTTTTCAATGGACTATGGGAAATGCCTGCAAGCCGGGGGTAGGGATGTCAAAATTGAACTGATTCATATTCGTTTTGGAATCCCACACATAGTCCGAAATCAAATGCTATTTCCCTAAGTCGGTTGCTTGTTTTCTAAATTCTGAATCAGGGATTGGATAGATTCTGCCTTAGTCTGGTTCGGGTTCAAGCGAAGAGATTCTTTCAGGTGTATTAAAGCTTTATCCCTATTTATCTGAAATTGGTGATAGACCATCCCCAGGCTTAAATGAACCGCTGGCATGGAAGGATTGATTTTTAAGGCTTTTTCAAAGTTTTCGATAGCGGCAGGGATATTTTTAGTTTGCATTTGAATATTTGCAATATTTAAATAGGGGAAAGCAAACTTGGGGTCCAACTCCGCTGACTTTCTATATTCTGCCAAGGCCAAATCCAATTGCCCTTTCATCATCAGACCATTGCCCAAGCCAAAATGAGCCTTGGAGTGATTGGGTTGCATGGCCAAAAATTTATTGAAATTCCAAATTGCTTCATCAAACTGACTAAGCTCCATCGCCAAATACGCCAGATTATAAAAAGCCTGCTCAAAATATGGATTCGATTTTATAGCTTTTCGGTAAGACTCTGCCGCCTCCTCACGTTTGCCAGTTAGATGAAATGCCCTGGCAAGATTGTAATGCGCCGGACTGTAATCTGGCTTTTGTTCCAACGCCCTTTCAAAATAGCCAATCGCTTCCGGTAGTTTTCGTTGCTTTCCATATATATTCCCTAAATTATTCAGTCCAAAAAAATAATTAGGATTAATTTTTAAGGCTCCCTCAAACTCGATGATGGCTTCATCATATTTTCCCAGCTTGTCATAGGCTTCCCCCACATTGTTATAAGGACGGACAAGGTTCGGCGATTTCTTTTTCGCATCGTTCCACAAAGATACTTCATCCGCCCAATCCCCGTTTCGATTCATCACGCCCATGGAAAAGCAAAGCAAAACTACTACTACACAAGAATGAACTAATTTGGTCGCCAGAAAAGAGGGTGTCGGAAAAACTGCTCGAACATAACCAATCCCTCCAGCAAACATGAAAGCAAAACCGACCATAGGTAAATAAGTCCTATGCTCTACCGCCACATCAAGCAAAGGAATAAAGCTGGACGTTGGCAATAATGTGAGCAGTATCCACGCCATGCCAAATCCTACACAGCGTTTCTCGACCGCAAAAGAATCGGATTCAGAACACCGGGTGGAAACTCGAACCCAGAAAAAAATAAAAATTCCCAACATCACCATTCCCAACCAGTTTTCAGGCTGTGACCAATCATTCAGTATGGGAAAATCAATATCAATATTTAAATTGAATGGGAAAAACATCTTCCTGAAATACTCAAAGGGAATCACAGCCGTTTGTGTCAAAAACCAGGTAGCCGGTTGCAAAGAAGCCGAAGAAGCGGTCAAAAGCCCACCCGCCATAAACTGCTTGTAGCCTACAATTGCGAGAAGAGGAATCGCCAGAAGGAACATCCATTTCGCATAAGTCTTGATCCATATTTTTGGTTTCTCGCGGGAAATAAAATAAAAATGAAAGATAAAAAGCATAGCGGGAAGCGTTACGATGGTTTCCTTTGAAAAACCTCCCAGTAAAAAGAGAAGGAGAGAACCCAAAAAAAGGTTCCATCCCTTTTTCCCCTTTTCCTTCCAATTAATAAATCCTTTAAAAAATAGAATCAGCGACCCTAAATAAAAAATAGTTACCAGCACAGAAGATCGACTTGAAATATAAGTAATAGACTGTGTGTTAAGAGGGTGTAACGCAAAAAGCATCGCGCAGAAAAATGGAACACTTTTTTGGGAGGAAAATTCTTTCAGAGAGCCTAAAGCCTGTTTTGCAAACTGAAATACCAATAATGTCGCAACAATATGAAAAATAATATTGAACAGGTGGTAGCTCCATACTTTAAATTCACTGATGGCATAATTAATATTAAAGCTGAGGATCACCAGCGGGCGCTCGAAAAAACTAAAAATGAATTGAGGAATCTTGTCCATTCCCCGTATCCACGGTTTTTCGAGAATTGAAGGGATATCGTCAAAATGAAATGTATTCAGAAACGTGTTGCCATATACCAGGCCAACCAGCGTGACTAGAATCAATTTTTGTATGAGGGGACTAGGAATCATAGAATGAAATTATTCTGAATAGGCCTTTAAATATTTGACCCGATATCATTGATTTTATATTAACCCGCTACTTTTATAAATTCCTGCTCTATTTGTTTTACTACCTGCTCCCAGGAATAATTAGTTTCTGCCAGATGCCTGCACCGGGAACTCATTTCCTTGAATATCTCTGGAGTTTTCAAGAAAGTTTCTATTCCTTCAGCCAATGCTTCAGGGGATGTATTCTTAAAAAGAAGTCTTCGATCAATTTGCTGCAAAATTTCCTCCGTCGCTCCTACCGGGGTCCCCATCACAGGGAGTCCGCTTGCTAAAGCTTCGGCAGTAACCAGGCCAAACCCTTCAATAGCAGTAGTGGGAAGAACAAACAGATCGGCGCATCGAAAATAAAGGGGTAACGTTTCACGAGGCACAAGCCCCACCAGTTGAACACATTGGTTTACCTTCTCTTGCTGAATCAATTGTTCCAAACGTTCTTTCAAACTACCCTTACCCGTGATCACCATTTGAAACTTGAGGCCTGGATTACGGCGATTAAGGATACCTGCTGAACGGACCAGATTTTCCAATCCCATTCTTTGCTCCAACCGTCGAACCGTAAGCAGTAGAGGAATGTCTGTGGATAGCTTTAATTTTTCCCGAATCGAATTTTTTGCCGCACTGGAGACGGGCGGTTGAAAATCATCAACGTTAACACCACCGGGAATCAGACATAAATTTGGTTTCGTCAAAGAATAATATTTTAGAAAACGATTTTTAGAATATTCACTCAAAAAGAAAATAGTTCGAGACATGGCATACCCGACACCTTCAATAATCCGAATCCACTGAAGTTTGATTTTTAACTTCAAAGATATTTCGGCATTTTCAGTGCCCACCTCGTTTATTTTTTCCTCATCGTACCAGGAACTGTGGAAATGGCAGACTTTAGGAATCTTCCACAATTGCGGGAGCAATATAGCCATAAAACCAATCAGCGGATTATGGATATGCACTAAATCAATATCACCCGACTTGCTAATTTGGCGCACTTTTTTTCGTATCGCTAGCCATAATGAAAGGAAATTTTTGCTGGCACGAAATGCAATACGGTAGAAATGCACTCCATCAATCGTTTCATAATCGGGCAAAGGTTCTGACGGTTTGCAGGTGATCAAGTGCACATCATGACCTCGGGCTACCAGTCGCTTGTTAACCTCATAGGTCAAACCCCATGCTCCACCGACCTCATCGGGATAACAATGGTATTGGAGAGAAAGAATCGAGAGTTTTTTTTCCGGAAGACTCATAAACTAGAAAAAGGATAAATCCATAACCAAATAATTGCAAGAAAACGCTTTTCGGCTTTTCAAAACCTGGATTCTCAAAAGAACTAACGGTCAGGCAGAGCGTTCTCATTGAATCTCAAGCAGTTATACTATATATTAATAATAGTAAATCCATACCTGAATTCAGGGGGCGATCTGGTTTCGACGGGAGAGCTGAGACAAGGGTTGCATGCACGGGATGCCGTTGGCCCGTTAAAAAACGGTTTTTACATAATCGCCAACGATTATGATGTAGCTGTAGCCGCTTAATTTAAACGGTTACCGTCCGCCGGGTCCATGTTCACGGGATGCGGGTCGGACGTCACTCAGTGAACTGGTTTGGCGAGCATGTTCCGAG
>JABIXH010000228.1 GCA_018664975.1 Nitrospina sp.
CGCTATCAATGTGAAGGCACAGGATAAAACAAAGAAAGCCTCGAATTGGGTCTCACATCATCATTTTTAGAGGTGCCCATAATAGAATTCTAATACTGCAATTCCTCTAAAACGAGAAATTTGTTGCAGGATCGTCAGGTTTTTTTGAATTTGAAAATAGACATCTCGCGGCTGTTTCTCCTGGACGAATTCGGGTAATTCCGGCAGATCCACATCGGGGTAGTTCCTAAGCAAAAGAGTCTCCAAATGTTTAATGGTCTCCTGCACCCTCCTGTAAACGGTAGTGGGAGAATAGGGGATATCCAGCAGAAAATTCAGGTCCCGGTTGATCTCCAAAATTTTCCTAAACACATCCCCTGAAACGGTAAAAGGATTGACAATGGGTTGCCTTAACGATTTAGGAATTTCCCAATGGCGGCTCAAACAATTAACCCGGGTCATCGCTTGCTTTAAAACCTCCAGAACATCACCCGGTATGATATTTTCCCGGTTTACTTTTGGAGGAATGGGGCCGGTATCACGCGTATGGTCAAAGCATAGCCTATCTGCCTTTTGGTAGAGCGTTATCGCCTGAAAAAAAACCTCGCGGGGTTCAGCCTTTGTGACAAAGATATCAAGGAATGGGGGTTTCGCCTTGCCCATTTCATTGCGAATCTGGGCAATTTCATTTTGTATGCGCTGGGCCTGAACAAACACATGCTTTGGCTCAACCTGCTCTCTTGAAAGGTCTGCCCAAGCGGAGGAGGTTAAAGTCTCAAAAAGCAGGACCCAACCCAAAAATAACTGCAACTTTTTTCTTTTTCCCATAACTTTCAGTCTCAGGCAATCGCCTCAAACAGTCAATATTTTTTGGTAAAAACTAATGCGCTCGAGAGCTATAACTTAAGAGAGGGCGAGTTCAATCTGGCATCGGTTGTTAACCCGAATATGCTTTTACCCTTGGCCGCACACTTAGCGGCGGGTGGACCATTCACCATTTTCGAGCTGGATTTTTTCACCGGGTTTGGCGTTGTCGCGGTTGAGGCTGGCAGAGATTTTCTGCACTATCGGGAAGTCTTTTTCGGTGAAGTTTTCATTGGTCGCCACGATTCGTTGTAAAATAGTGATCCGGTCTTCATTCTCTTCTGCCATTATGGCATTCGAAAATGCTTTGAATTCGGCATCGGTTTTAGTCCGTTCATTTTCAAAGAATTTTAGAAACCCGTCATTACCCTCTCCGGCGCAAAGCGTTTTCTTAAATTCCTGAATATCATCCCGGTTAAATTCCTGTCGTTGCAAAGCCCTGAGAGCCTTTAGTTTTCCTTGCGGAATTTCTACGGCAGGCTTGAGCTTTCCTTCTTCATCCACCGATCTCACTGAAGCCAGCAGGAGAACTTCGTTGCCCAACTCTTCATAACTCCCCAGGATCTGATTTTCCAACGCGGTCTTCTGGTCAACAATGGTGACAGTCACATCCACCAGTTTTTCAGCGCAACCTGATATTAAAAAAACAACCAGTGTGGTTGTCATTAATTTATTTAATGGGGAAAAGTTCATGGCTCTACTCATATTTTTGCAAGACGATTGCAGAGTTTTTTGACCCGAACGAAATACAATTGCTGACAGCAACTTTTATTTTGCTTTCCCTACCTACATTTGAAATATAATCCATATCGCAATCCGGGTCCGGGTTTTCCATATTTATGGTCGGGGTCATGAACCCGTTTTTTAAAGACATTGCCGTAACCGTTACCCCCAGTGCTCCCGATGCTCCTTGCGGATGTCCCACCATGGATTTTGTAGAACTGGCAGGAATGTTCATGGCATGGCTATTGAAGGTTTGTTTTACCGCAAGCGTCTCGACTTTATCATTGATCAATGTAGACGTTCCGTGAAAATTGATATATCCCACATCCTCTTTATTCACCTGTGCATCACGCAGGGCTAAGTTCAAAGCCCGTGAAGACTGTTTTCCATCCGGCATCATAGCGACCCGATGAAACGCATCACAGGTAGTGCCGTAACCCAGAACTTCAGCGATGATCTCTGCTCCCCGCGCTTTGGCATGTTCCAGCTCTTCCAGGATAATCATCCATGAGCCTTCAGCGAGAACAAAACCTTCCCGATCTCGATTGAAAGGACGAGACCCTCGCGTTGGGGAATCGTTAAAGTTCAGGGGGTTGACTTTCATTCTTTCAAATCCCTGCATCATGGCAGGAGTCACGCAG
>JABIXH010000161.1 GCA_018664975.1 Nitrospina sp.
AATTATTGGACCAGGCCGCAAACCATGCCAATAAATTTCGAGATCCTATTCAATACGATGGGTTATCCCGGTTACAGGTTGTCTCCTCTTGATGAGTTGTCCTAATAAGGCCCAAACAGCATGTCGCTGGCGGGGCGGTTCGTTTAAATTAAATTACTGATATTCTGTCCACGTTCGGTTTCCACAGCCGAAGCATCATCCTCTCTTAATTCAGAAGGCCGGGGACCCCGCAAAGGGTTATTATCCACAGCTTCCTGTAAAGGTTCGCTTGGCGGTTCAACCGGTTCAATATTTTGATCAGGCGTTTCAATAGCAGGCTCATTTCTGACTCGATCTTCCTCATCTGCTACCCTTTCTTCCTGAAGACGTTGCTGAACCCTGGCGTCATTAGCGGCAACCCTGTTTCCCTGCAACTCGTCCCTAGCTGTTTCCTGAGGATCAGCAGGATCAGTGTTAAAGGTTTCTAAAAGATTTTCCCGACTCTGAAATCCGGGTGCTCCGCTTTCAAGTACATCACGACTGCTCGGAGAACCTTCTAACGGTCGAGCCGGGTTCTCCTGCTCAAGCTCAACCGCTTCCTCATTCACTCGATCTGCCCCCTCTGCAACACTGTCGACCCGGGAAGCATTCTGAACTTCATCTATCCTGTTCGGGTCTGCCGCATCATTGCCCGATCTAAATCCATCCTCAACCTGCTCAGCCGCACTTGGAACCCCACCTCTGGGATCAACCCCAAATTCCCTAGCCACTTCCAAGGGTTGCAAAGTTTCTTCAGCGACTCCCTCTTGTTCCTCCGCCGTTGTTTGATCCTGTATTTCCACTTCTTGGTTCTCGGCAACCCTATCTGTAATGGTTTGATCCTGCTGTTGGGCTTGCTCGGTTACATCAACCCTGTCTTCAGCAATTACAGTACGTTCAGCCTGAGCTGTCTGGTCCGCTCCTTCTTCGTCTCTGGTTTCAGCGTTCCTAAATTCTTCTTCGCTGTCTTCCAAACGGCGTGGGCGCGAGCTTTCATCTCTGGCCTCCTGTAATCCACGTAGCGCACTAGTCACCTGGCTCTGGTCCAAAGGAAAATTGACATCTTCCATGGTTTATTCCTTTCTTACCAACGTACTTTAATGTTTTTTATTTCCAATCCTTGGGGGGGGTCTTGCCTCCAACCTCAAAAAAACCCGTCCCCGGTTAAAGTTTCAGATTTATTTTTCGATAAGAGTGAAGACCAGAAAGTGTCCCATTCCTGGAACAACTTCCCAAAATACCAATCTTGACAAAATCAAGATGCAGGTCTACGCCTTCTCTATCGGCTAAAGTTCCTGAAACTTTAGTTTAAATTTTAGATTTTTTTGTAAAATTTTTGAGACACTCCAACTTGCCTGTTCAGGAAAGCACATCCAAACCCATAACATATTGAAAATAGAAGCTTTAATTTTTTAGCAGTGCGCCAGATTCTACCCTCAAGCTTCAATTCGGGAAAGTGCTTCCCGCCAATCTTCATAAAAAGGGGTCATTTCATACTCCAGCAAATCGGCCAACAAAACCCAATCCTGATGTTGATTGGCCTCAAGCATTTGGGTCATAAAGCCCGTCAACCTTTCTTGCCGATCTTTCAGATCCTGCCCTTCAATTGCATTATTCCGAGAATTAACAACAGCCTGAATTACCTGGGAAAACCAATCAATTCCATCCAGAATTTGCAGGTAAAACTTGTGCGCCTCTTGCTCGTTGCCCATGCGAAACAAGTCTGCGGCTTTTTGAAAACCAGGAATCAGCTTTTCAAGATATTCCTTTGCGTTGCCCAAATTATTGGCCATCAGATCTTTCAAGTCGGCCAGTTCCAACTCAAGCAATTCAATGCTTGATACAGGGGACATTAAAGTATCTGAGGCACTGGTGGAGACCTCCTGTCCATCCAGCCAGACTCTTCTAATATAAGTACCTTGATGGCTTTTTACAATCTCATCCAGCACTTCCCTAAGGGTTTCTCCCTGAAAAGATGATTCTTCCGTTTCCGCCCCATTAATGGAAATTTTCATTGTTTCTCCTCAAATAAAATTCATGGCACTAGCTGTGTACCCCTCCGGGGCATGAAGGCCAAGGAAGAGGATATGACAGAGGCAGATAGCAATGGCTCGTAGAGCCAAGAGAATGTTTGCCCGCCAGAATAAGACATTGCTCATTACCAACGGAGGTCCTGCGTGCAATTTTAATCTGCCAGCAAGGGCATTGCAACCGGCAGTCTTTTATTCCGCCAACATTGACAAGCCCGTTGAAGACCTTTATTCTAGATGGATCAACCCATTAACCTTGGAACCGAAATGGTCGACCCCGTAAGTGGTGCAAATTTCAGTCAGTTACTGAATTCGATCAACAGGAACCGGTCCAGCTTGCAAGGCTCTTTGGAGCGCATTGCCTCGGGCCGAAAACTGAACCGGGCAGGAACCGACCCGGCGGCGAGCGCATTATCTGCTCAGCTACAATCGGAAATCAGTGCCCTGACCCAATCTGTCCAGAATGTGGAATCAGGTACTAATTTTGTCCGCACCGCCGATGGCGGACTGGCGGGTATCGCTGACCTGGTTAACCGGGGTCGGGAATTGGCGATACAATCCAGCAATGGAACATTAAATGATTCCCAAAGGGAGACTTTGAATCAGGAGTTTGGCCAAGTTCAAAGCGAGATTGACCGCATCACGGGTTCTCTCCAGTTTAATGATAGAAACCTGTTGGACGGTACCTTGGGGCAGGACGCAGACCCTGTGAATATTCAGGCCGGGACTGGATCCGGTCCCAATAACCAAATTAGTCTTAATGTGGTAGAAAGCACCAGTACCGAATCCCTGGGGATAGCTAATTCCGATATTTCAACTACCGAAGGGGCTTTGCAGGCCATTGATAGTTTTGAACAAGCCTCCCAAACCTTAAATGCGGCTCGGGGGCAAGTGGGAGCTATCGGCAACCAATTGGCAAGTACCGCTAACAGCCTGAATACTCAAATAGAAAATCTGACCCGAAGTGAATCCAGCTTGGCAGACACGGACTTGGCCGAAGAAATCACTAACCTCCAGCAAGGATTATTGCGATTCGAGACATCGATTCGGGCCTTGTCTTCCCAACTTCAGAACGAACAAAGCAGATCCCGCCTCCTCGATTTCACCATCTAGCGACCAACGACTGTTGGATGCGTGTAATTGCTAAAGTAATCTCGGCTTGTTAGGAGCTATAACTCTTCCTGATCATTTTCTTCATAGAGGTCTTGACCGACTTATCCTGAAATGATATTAAAGAGATCCCATTAAAATATAAAAAATAATCCGCTGTTTAATTCGGAGAGAAACTTATGGAAGTCAATGAAATTAGAGTAGAAATCAGAAAACACCATGTGACTCCCGGGATCAATGTCCTGGACCTTGTCATTGACGCCAATGGAGAACAAATCCGCAAGCAGACCCAGCACAAAGACTCGGACCAGGCTTTCGAGAAATTTGTTAAGGATATCACCAAGGTCGCCCAGGAACTCGCTAACGCCCGCATCGAATAACCGGACCCAGAGCTATCCTGGCGGATTGGTAATTTTAAGTTTTTTGAGTTTTTCGACCAGGGTGGTACGGTTTAGGCTTAATAGAGTTGCCGCCTTGTTTTTGACCCAACCGGTTTTTTCCAATGCTTCGATGAGAAGTTCCTTCTCGAAGTCTTCCACAAGTTTTTTCAGATTGATACCCTCGTCAGGAATTCCCACATGGAAGGACTGCTTTAACGATTGTTGAAGAAGTTGGGCCGGATTCCCTGTCGGCTCCGAATCATTTTCAAGAGGGATCCATTTTTCTTTGGGGACTTCGCCCAAAACTTTATCCGGCAAATCCCTCGGGGTGATGGTGGAACCTATGCTCAGGACCACCATGCGTTCCACAAAATTCGCCAACTCGCGAATATTACCCGGCCAGGAATAGTTCACCAACAGGTTCATGGCTTCATCACTAATAGTTTTGGGGCTTCCCGAACCATTGAATTGATTGAGAAAATAACCAGCCAGTAGAGGGATATCTGTTTTTCGGGCGCGCAATGGGGGAAGTTCGAGAGGAATGATATTGAGCCTATAATACAAGTCTTCCCGAAAGCGTCCTTCCTCGATAGCGACTTCCAAATTCCGGTGAGTAGCAGTAACTACACGGATGTCAACGGGTGTGGACTTGGTGCTTCCAATACGATCGACCTCTCTTTCCGCCAGAACTCTAAGCAGTTTCACTTGCAAAGGCGGCGGCATATCTCCTATTTCATCAAAAAATATGGTTCCCTGATTCGCCAACTCTATCCGCCCCATACGTGCGTTCACAGCCCCTGTGAAGGAACCTTTTTCGTATCCAAATAATTCGCTTTCCAACAAGTCATGGGGAATGGCGGCGCAGTTAACAGCGATAAAAGGTTTCGATGCACGCGGACTATTTAAATGCAAAGCCCGGGCAATCAGTTCCTTTCCCGTTCCACTTTCTCCGTAAATCATTACGGTGCTCTGGGAACCGGCGGCCCGCCCCACAATGTCAAAAACCTCACGAATCTGAGGGCTTTCACCAATAATGCTAAAGCTTTCTGTGTCGAGTTTTATCTTCATAATCTTGGGACATTATATCCAAAACCAGAAAACTGTCAAGATTTTCAATATGTTATAGATATTCTATGAGGCAGGATTAAACGTCAAACATTTAACATCATGCAGAATACCCTCTACCTTAAAACAAGCTCAATTTGATGGATAGTTTGACACAGGCCCGTCAAACCAAAGCGGAGGGGGTTCTGAAACACTGTTTCAACCCTCCCAACCTACATTTAAATATGCTCTGGAGGGAAAAAACTACGCGCCATAAGGCACGACATTCTCATGCTCATTGGGATCATTACGCGAAACGATGGCCAGGGCCGGTTCACTGTCAGACAGGTTCACAGGTTTATGCGGTACGCCGGGAGGAATATAAACAAAGTCACCCTCCTCATTGATTACCGACTCTTTCAGATTTTCACCAAATTTTGTTTCGACCCGGCCTTTCAATAAATAAATCGCCGTTTCAAAATCTTTATGGAAATGCGCTTTAGGTGATCCGCCCGGAGGAATCACTACAAGGTTCATCGACAGGCCAATGGCCCCGGCGGTTTCGGTGGAAATGCCGACATAATAGGGCAGGTTCTGTTTTGTCTCGATAGCTTGATCAGGACGCACAGTAACCACTTTTTTGGTTAAGTCCAGACTCATGATTCACCTCTTGAATAGAATCTATATTTTGAAAATAGATTAACATACTAGTATTCCAGCACAGCATGAGGACTCATTAAGGACCACCTCAAACCCTTCTATCGTTCGCGGTGACAGGTTTGAGGCGGAAGCAAAGCTAAAACCAGAAACCTAAAGGTAATATCTTGCTCAACAAGCAAGACCCATTGCGAACGGCGGCGCGCTACTTAAATATCAATATAGAGGCCGTCTTCCTCGACAGCAACTTTATAGGTGGGAGTGGTATCAGAGCGATTGAATTTGCAATATCCTTTTCTAACATTCCAACCGCACTCATCTTTATTACAAAAGGCAAACATTCCTTTCAGAACACCCTTTCCCAAACTTCCTTCGCAACAGCGACATTGGTCGGTAATGCAGTAGAATTTCCCTTCGGCCTGGAACAGGCCAAGCACATAGGGGATCTTTGTGTAATCGTGTTCAAACTGAATTTGTTTCCCGGTTCCTTCTGGTGGTGCATCACTTAATTCTGAAATTTTGAGTCGAGACATGATCAATCCTGAGGAAGGTACGGACCAAAACGGTCACGGTAATATTTTTCCAGATCCCAGCGGAATTTACCTTTCAGATAAGGAAGTTCTTCGGCGACCTTATGGTCAAAAGCCACGTAATCTACAGATTTCTTCTCGATATCTTCCTCCCTTTTGACATTTGGGTCTAAATAGGAGTCGCCCAATGCAGAGGTTCCTACAATGAGCTTTTGCCCTCTTTTGATCCACTGGCCCAGCATGAGCCTTTCTTCTTCAGTACCTGGTTCTATTGCCATAACAACTTTTCCTTGCTGAATAGGGATATTACTGATTTGTTCAACCCCCTTAATTATCTCTCTGGGACACAAGCCCAGGGAGAAATATAGCACCTTTTGTCAGAGGGAGTTTTAAACACTGGCCCCACGCCAAATAGCACACTGGACTTACGCCTAGAGGTTGCATTGTCAGGGGGCAATAAGGTAGCATAAGTACCAATCCATTTTCAATTTATGTCGTTAATTCATTACGTACAGTAGAAAGATAGAGGAAATTTATGTCTTCACAACAGCAATCGGAAAAAACTGCGGAAGAACATTTTCAGGATGGTCTGGCATTCAGTAAACTGGGTGATGACCGCAAGACTTTCGAATCCTATAAAAAAGCCATTGAATTGGACCCGGATCATTTCCTGGCCCATTTCAATTTGGGAATACGTTTAGGAAAACTCCGTATGAATCTGGAGGCCAGCAAATCTTTTCGGGAAGCTTTGCGCTTAAAACCTGAGGCACCTATGGTTCATTACAGCCTTGCGGTGGTCAGTAATTTTATTGGCGAGATGGAGGAAGCCTTCAAACACTATAAAGAGGCTATTCGAATTAACCCAGAATTTGGCCGAGCTCACAGTAACCTGGCAATGCTTTATTATGGGATTAAATCTGGCAAGGAAACCATTCATCACCTTGTTAAAGCGGCAGACCTTTTCAAGCAAACAGGCGATGAGTTTATGGAAAAAAATGCCCGCGACCTCATTCAAGAATGCGGTAGAGAGTTTGACCTTACCCCGGACGACTGCCAGACTCTCTGAGGATAGCTCTTTATGGATTTTGATGTTGCGGTAATCGGGGGAGGTTCTGCAGGCTATTCGGCGGCCTCTACCGCTCAATCGCTTGGAGCTCGGGTCGCCATTATCGACCCCGGTCCTTTGGGAGGCTTGTGTATTCTCAAGGGGTGCATGCCTACCAAAACAATCCTGCGCACATCCGATATCATGGCATTGATGCGCCGGGCTGAGGAATTTGGCATCCGACCCGTTGACCCTCAAGCCAGTCTGCCAGCCATCAACGACCGCAAAAATAAGCTCATTCAAGAGTTTACAGATTATCGAATCCAGCAATTGAAAGACTCTCGGTTTACCCTCATCCAGGAACGGGCAGAGTTTATTTCTCCCCATGAAATCCGCGTGGGAGATCAAACCCTGAAAGCAAAATCTTTCATCCTGGCAACCGGTTCTGTGATCGCAGACTATCCGGTTTCTGGACTTACGGAAACCGGTTACATCACCAGCGATGACGTTTTGCAAATGCGGGAAGCCCCGCAGTCAATCATTGTTCTGGGTGCTGGCGCAGTAGCAGTGGAATTGGCTCAGTTTTTTTTGCGCATAGGCGTAGAGGTAACACTTTTACAAAGAAGCCCACATATTTTATCCAAAGGGGATGAAGACCTGGCCCGACCGGTTGAACACCGTTTCAGGCAAGAAGGAATGAACCTTTTTACCGGAACAAATATTCTCAGGGCAGAGAAAAATCAAGAAGGTGCCACTATTTATTTCCAGCATGAAGGGGAAGAAAAAAGTGTCCGTGCCCAGACCATCCTTCAGGCCCTGGGGCGCAGACCAAATATTGACGGACTCCATCTTGAATCCGCAGAGGTCGAAACTCAAAAGGGCCGCATAACTGTCGACGCGAAAATGAAAACCAACCAACCGCATATTTTTGCCGTGGGCGATGTCAATGGAATCCATGAAGTGGTTCATATCGCCATTCAACAGGGGGAAGTAGCCGGGCATAACGCCACGCATCCCGAAAACGAGCGAGAGGTTGATGATCGTCTGAAATCCTCAGTCGTATTCACCGATCCGGCAGTGGCCAGTGTGGGATTGAGCGAAAAAGAATGCCAGGCTGGTAATATTGCTTATCTGGCGGCGTCTCACCCTTTCGATGACCATGGCAAATCGATGTGTCTGGGAGAAACACACGGGCATGTGAAATTACTCTGCGATCCGGTTTCAGGCAAAGTGTTGGGAGGACATATCGTTGGGCCGGAAGCGGGCGAGCTGATTCACGAACTCATCACTCTCATGCATTTTGGCGGTACGGTGAAAGACCTCGCGGGGATACCGCATTACCACCCTACCCTGGCAGAAATCCTGACCTACCCCGCTGAAGAACTGCTTGAACAATTGGGTTGAGTGCTACATGGCTTCCAGTATTTCGGCCAGGCGGTCCATTTCCTCTCGGGTGTTCAATTCCGTTACGCACATCAACAGACAATTTTTTAAGTCCGGGTAATAGGACTCTAAGGAATAGCCACCGATAATGCGTTCCTGCCTCAAGGTATTTAAAACTTCCTCAACAGGACGGGGACATTCCAGTACAAATTCATTAAATGTGTCAGAGGAAAAACGAATATTAAAATTTGGCACATGAGCCAAACGGTTTTTTAAATAGTCGGCTTTTCTTAAATTCAGCACTGCCAGTTCACGGAACCCCTGTTTGCCCAAGGTGGACATGAAAATGGCTGTTGCCAAAGCACACAACCCCTGATTGGTACAAATATTGGAGGTGGCTCGCTCGCGGCGAATATGCTGTTCTCGAGTAGACAGGGTCAGGACATAAGCCCGTTGTCCGTTCTGGTCCACAGTTTCTCCCGCCAGACGGCCCGGCATTTGTCTTAAAAATTTTTCCCGTGTTGCAAAGAATCCGACATAAGGCCCTCCAAAGGAGACCGGCAAACCCAGCGACTGCCCTTCCCCCACCACGATATCCGCCCCATGCGCTCCCGGTGCCTGAAGGATACCCAAAGATAACGCTTCCGCTACAGCAACGATCAGGAGAGTTCCATTTTCAGATAGTGTTTGTTTCAACGAGGCATATTCTTCTACCGTTCCTAAAAAGTTTGGCGATTGGAGTACTACGGCAGAAGTATTCTCAGACAGGTTCGCAATAATATTCGAGATATCTGTTTTCCCTTTTTCGTTAATTGGGATTTCCTTTAGACTGAAGTTGCTTCCCTGCGTGTAGGTTTCAGTCACTTTTCGATATTCGGGATGGACTGCCCGAGAAACTAAAAATTCTGTGCGGCGATTGACGCGATTGGACATCACAACAGCTTCAGCAAGGGCTGAAGCCCCGTCATACATAGAAGCATTAGCGATCTCCATTCCCGTCAACATGCAGATCAGGGTTTGAAACTCATAAATGGCCTGGAGAGTTCCCTGACTGACTTCGGGTTGATAGGGGGTATAGCTGGTGGCAAATTCGCCACGGGAAAT
>JABIXH010000234.1 GCA_018664975.1 Nitrospina sp.
CCATGTACACTGACACGATTGTGGTCAGAAGTTCCTGCACCCATACCGCGGCTTTTCAAATCATCCACCTCATCGGAAAGTATATTAATTTTTCTTTCCAACTCATCTGTACTGGCAGAATATCCCGGCGTTGTTATTAAGAAAAACGCCAAAACCATCAACACCATTAAACCCAGTTTTTGTTTCATGTACCCACTCCTTTCTTCTCCGTAAAAATTACCCAGTCGCTTACGACTCTCAGATAAAAATGTAAAATAGAAAATAGAAAATAGAAAATAGAAAATAAATGTTTTTGATAATGGTTATCACTTGCATAATATCTGCATTTATAATCAATATTTATTCTTATGTCAATCTAAAATTATACATTTCAACGAGTTTTAAGCAGCCCTTGGGATCAAAATACCCACCAAAATATAAATAATCGTTATAATTTCAACTACTTATAATATTATCAGTGCTTGCATGAATCAGAGCATAATATTGATAATAATTATCATTTATATTAAAGATCCCGGCTAAATTTTAAATAGCTTTACCTTCCATGTCCCGCCAGTTTGCCAAAATCAAAGCAATTTTATCCACAGGCCTGGGGCGTTGTATTGCGTAACCCTGGATTTGTTCGCAACCCAGATGACCGGCCATCACCATCTCGGTTTCACTTTCAATTCCCTCCAGCACAGTTACCAAACCCAATTGCCTGGCCAACCTGGTCATGGCTCGTATCACAATCTGGGTTTGGGGAATATGAATCGACCTGGCAAAGACCTGATCTAATTTCAGGCAATCAAAAGGAAAAGCTGTTAAATATCCAATCGAGGAATATCCCGTACCAAAATCATCAAGCGCTAATCGAACACCCAGCTCCCTGAGTTCCCGTAAAACCTCCAAAGCCTGTAACGAATTTTTAATGAAAACAGACTCGGTGACTTCCAATTCCAGAAAATGCGGGTCTAAGCCTGTTTCCGCTAAAATGGCCTCGATACGTGAAACCACATTTTTCTCTTCTAATTGACGTGGAGACAGGTTGACGGAAACCGATAAATCAGGAAAACCATTTTTCTGCCAGTTCCTCGTCTGCTGACAGGCAGTAAATAAAACCCATTCTCCCAAGGCAACAATCTCCCCGGTTGCTTCCGCCACAGATATAAATTCTGCAGGAGAAATCCAGCCAATCCCTGAAGAGCACCATCTGGCAAGGGCCTCAAGGCCCTTAATTTTTCTGGAAACAAGATCCAGTTTTGGCTGGTAATAAACTGAGAATTCTCCTGATTCCAAGCCAGGCAATATATTGTTTGCCAGAGACCTTTTAAAAAAAGCTTCCGTCGGCATTAACATAATGGACTCCTATATCAGGCCCCTGCCCCAGAGGTTAAGAAAAATAAATGGGCAGGCAAAAGGGGCGCAACTCCCCCTCACCTGCCCTGGTTCCTGGAAGGGTACTTCCTGGAACAAAACAACCTGTTAACTCATTGGGGCAACTAATTTTTCGCTGGAAAAACATGAAATAAAAAAATCGCAAACCACGACTGCCAGATCAATCGGTATCACAGGTTTTTGCAAGCATTCATAGATATCCATGGAATCCCGAAAAAGCCTTCGCTCCTCTTTACCTCCGCTCGACAAAAATATAGTTTTGACCTGATTTTCTCTTGAAAGATGTTGTAGAAAAACAAACCCTGCCCCCTGATCCAAGTATTCATCGACAATGATCAAATCATATTCTTCATCAGAAATGTTTGACTTCGCTTTTTCATCGGCAAATGAAACACAATGACCAAAGCGGGCTAACATAATGGCCAGTTTTCCTCGCTCGACTTTGTCCCCATGAGCCATCAAAATTTTTCGTGGAGAAATATTCATACTGCCACCTCACCTTCTGAAAAACCTTCCAGACAACGCTTTAAAGCTGAGACACTGCTGGAATGACTGCGCTCAAGAGGAATATTCCACATCCGCGCCACACGAGTCGCCTCTTCAACCATGGGATGAGCTACCGTACCTGTAAAAATAACGATCCCATTAACCCCGGTCATCCTGTTAGCAAGGTTAGGAACCTGCTTACTAAATACTTTGCCCTGATACCCCATATCCACGCACTTCTTCTCATAAAGTCTTTTTAATCGATCCAAACCACCCACTATCGCAACACTCATAAACCCAGCTCCTTTCTCAAAACAAAGTAGAAACAATATCTATATTTAATTTTGAAAATCATTATCAAAATTAAAAAAAGTAAATTTTTTTTGCCTACGCCTGGCAGGTTACACCCGCTTCTCGAATCCCTAAAGCGTTCAACACATCATCCACTTCCTTCATTTTCACAATTTCGGACTTTGCATTGACTCGAACGGATGCCCCACCCCCACAAACCTTCATGCACGGGACGCGGCAAACTCTTATCGGCTCAAGGTCCAAAGCCTCCCGAATCTCCTGCAACTCTCTGGCAATTCGGTCGGACGACCACGCCTTGCAACCAGGGCCCTTACAAATTTTCACTTTTCTCTCTTGCATTGGGTCACCACCATTAAATTGATAACGGTTATCAATATAAATAAAAAACCTGGTATTGTCAACCCTTAGATGCAATTATTTTTAAAACTTATAAACTTTTTATTTATAATGGTTTATGGATTTTTTTTCCATTGTGCTTGTAATTTTTTCGTTTTTATTATACTTTTCTCACAATATTATGACTTTGATAATCTTTCTCAATTAAAAAAATGCTGAACGAATTTGACCTTTTCAAAGACTTCCTTCGTCAACAAAACCTTCGTTGGACACCGCAAAGAAAAATGATCCTCGAAGTATTTTTATCTTTTGAGGGACATGTTGAGATGGAGGCTCTCCATAAACAAATTCTGATACATCAACCCGATTTAGGAATCGCAACCCTGTATCGAACTCTGAAATTATTGACGGATTGTGGATTGATAGAAGCGCATTCTTTTCAGAATGGAAAGAAAACCTATGAGCGAATGTTTCATGTTCGTCATCATGACCATTTAATCTGCACACGTTGCGGGGATACGGTAGAATTTGAACATCCACTCATTGAAAAGTACCAGCTCCAAATTTGCGAACAATATGGTTTTACCTTGAAACACCATAAAATGGAATTGTTGGGAATTTGTAGAAATTGCCTAAAGTAATTGCACCCATCCGGCTTACAAAAAAAAAGCCCCACAACCCATCAACACTCTGATGGGTTATGAGGCTCACTTGCCTTTTAACGATTGATTTACTTTAATTTCCTTCCTTGCTCATACTCTCCGTCAAATAATTTTGAATCCCTATATCTTTGATACGGTTGAACTGGGTTTCTAACCAATCCACACTATCCTCCGTATCTTCGAGAATACCATCCAGGATTTCTTTCGTCCCAAAATCATTTTTGTCCAAACATGTTTTAATATGTTTGCGAAGGCGGGTGACATGAGCGAGTTCAATTTTATACTGATTCTTCAATTGAGCTTCTACATTGTTCCCCACAAGAACCGTATCGTATTTCTGCATATTGGGCACCCCATCCAGAAAGAGGATGCGTTCAATCATTTGGTCCGCATGTTTCATCTCACCCATAGACTCTTCTCGCGAGTGAGCCGCCACCTTGTCATATCCCCAATCTTCCTGCATTTTGTAATGAATATAATAAATATTGATCGACGTTAATTCTGCCATCAACACATCGTTCAAAGCACTGAGTACTGCTTTATCACCCTTCATCGAGTCCCCCTGATTTATTAATAGTCAATTAACGAAACGATCTTCTGCCTGCAAAATAACAAACCCCAGAATAAAGTCAACTCCTTTATTTATAACAAGTTACAATTGATCCTAATAATGAGAATATATATCAATAAGACCGGGTTGAAAAACAGAGCGCGATAAATCATTTGAAATTATCGGCAGATATACCAACGTGGGAAGAGGGTTTTATCCTTGATTAATTTTCAGAACTGATAAGCATTATCATGTGATAAATATCAGCTCAAAAATAAAGTTTCACTCACTGGGTATCATCTAAACCTAGAGAGAAGTTGACCATGATGGGTTTGAGTCCTATAACTCTAACAAATTTTAAATCTACCAGAAAAAAAAACAAGTTAAAACTGGGTACGGCTATCGAGGCGAGTCATCACTTCGACTCCAGATTCTGTGACGCAGAGGGTATGTTCAAACTGGGCCGAGAGGCTACTGTCTTCAGTCACGGCTGTCCATTTATCGGGAAGGATTTTCAAGTCTGGTTTTCCCATATTGATCATAGGTTCAATAGTAAACACCATGCCTTTTTTTATTTCCAGTCCATCTCCAAAGTTTCCGTAGTGTAGAATCTGCGGTTCTTCGTGAAAATTATTCCCAATCCCATGTCCGCAGAACTCGCGCACCACGGAATATCCATGGCCCTCGGCAAACTGCTGGATCGTGGCACCAATATCTCCTAATCGGCCACCGGGCTTGACGCATTCAATGCCTTTTTGCAAGGCTTCCCGGCATACCTCAACAAGCTTTTCAGCTTTTTTACGAGGGGACCCCACAAAAAACGTGCGACTGGTATCGCCATGAAATCCTTTAAGGAAAGTGGTGATATCCAAGTTGACAATATCCCCATTACGCAATTTTCGACTGGAGGGAATGCCATGACAAATCTCTTCATTAACGGATGAGCAGATACTCTTGGGAAAACCTCGATAGTTCAAGGGTGAGGGAATAGCACCGTGGGACACAATATAATCATGGCAGATTTGATCCAGCCTTTCAGTGGTCACTCCGGGTTTTACATAAGGCTCAATCATAATCAGGACTTCTGCCGCAAGCCGACAGCTTTCCTTCATGATTTCTATTTCTTCATCGGTTTTAAAATGAATCATGGGTATAACCGAACTCCTTTATAGAGCGACTCTGGTCTCTCCAGTTGGCTTTAATTTTCACAAAAAGTTTCAAAAACACTTTAGCACC
>JABIXH010000235.1 GCA_018664975.1 Nitrospina sp.
GTTACAGAGTTTGCATCGCCGGTGGCAACATAAGCGTATTTCTCATCAAGGGTTAAGGTGACGTTGGCTACGCCATTGGTCGGGATGGATCGCTCCCGGTGCTTGGACGCTCCTGCTTGATCTCTGTCAAACGATGCCAGACCTGTAAGGGAACCCACCAAAATATCACGGGTGGATAATGACCCATCGACCACTCCTACTAACTGAGCACCTCGATTGGGGATATATACTTTATCGCCAGAAGCCATGATGGTCGCCCCATGAGGTTCGCGGAAACCATTCAGCCGAGCTACTTCCTGATTTTTTTCCAAATCAATGGCTGAAACCGTTCCCCCTTCAATATTTCCAACGTACAACCAGCGATTGTCTTTGCTGATATCCATATGTTCAGGACCCGAACCTACATTAATATCTTTTATTTCGTTAGAGCTTAAGTCCATGACGGACACCAGATTATTTTCCGTTGCCGCAATGGCCAGTTTTTTTCCATCCGGGGAAAATGCAGTCATATGAGCCTGACTGTTCAGTGCTATTTTCTGTTTGCCTATGACTTCATCCTTTGTCATATCCACTATGGTCAATTCACTGGCATCGCGATTGGTGACTACCACTAGATGCGATAGATCATGATTCTTCCAATCAAAAGCAAAAAGGTTTACGGGGCTAAAAAAAGCAACGAGACAAAAAATACTTACTATTTTTTTCATGGCGGAACCTCTCATTAAATTTTGAAATGAATTGGCCAAATTAGCGATTTATATTTATAGAAAAATTATCGTATCTAAAGACAAAAAAACCTCATTCCTCCCATTGAGGATTGAGGTTGATTGCACCCTGATTTACTTAATCAACTTACTTGCAAGAACCTTTTTTATGAAAGGTTCTATGCACAGTTCCAGGCAGGTCTTCTGACTCGCGTTCATCCTACTCTCTGCAACCTTCCCAGTGAAACACCAGTGGCTTTTAATACGCAGATTTCGTCACGCTCACAGCGGCGGGACCGTGGCTGATTTTCACAGCCTTCCCTTTTCATTCCCGTTAAAGAGGGGAAACCTAAAGCTTATAAATTTCAAAGGCTATTATTGTAGAACTCACACCTATTTACAAGAATTAAATGCTTTTTTACTCTGTTACTTAATTCATAAATCTAAAATGTATAAAAAGGGTTCATCAGAGTATTCCCATATAAAGACAATGCGTTATGGGAAAAATTTGGATTTCTGTAAAGTCATAACAATTAAGAGTACTAGGTTGCAATGGATGCAGAATCCTTTTTATTCGATATTTCACGAATGGGTTTAATCGATACAAAATAATTTAGAAAAAATAGTCTAATTAAACTAGAATTTAACAATGTTTATAAGCTCACACTTTAAATATAGAGGATATGGAAGTGAGTACTATCGAAAAAAGTGCTGCGGTACCTAAGCGCTTCAAGTTTGCTAAAGGAATAGCGTGGCTATTTTTGATGCTGTCATTATACATACTTTTTTATACGTATTGGCGCTCAGAAGTAGCGAACAGTGGTTCATTTAGGTTGAACTATATTTTTTTTTACTTGATCGGTTTTTCTGGGTCTCTTTTTTGGGTGGTGGTGTTACGACTGCAAGATGAGATTCGACTTAATCTAGTATTAGTATCCACAAGCTTGGTAGTGGGGGTCTATTTGATGGAGGTTTGTTTATCTTTCGTTTTGCCATTACCAAGTGCCGCTCATTTTGCCGCTAAAAAAGCCGGAATATTTTACGATTCCCGAACAAAAATTGAATTTGTTATGGATTTAAAAAAAGAAGGGGTTGATGCTGTGCCTTACTCGATGTATTCGCCGCATTTTACTTTAGATGGTGGCAAGCTATTTTCTCCTTTGGGTTGGATTTCAAAAAAAACCACAGTGGTCGAAAATGAAACCGGAAAATATATGGTGATCATGAGTGATCGCTATGGATTCAATAACCCCGATTCAGTTTGGGATACCGAGAAAGTAGACTGGGTGTTGATTGGTGATTCATTCACTTATGGGGTAGCGGTACAATCGGGAGAGGATATTGGAAGCCAGATTCGGAGTATGACAAATGATTCTGTAATTAATTTGGGTCGCGCCGGCACAGGTCCATTATTTCAGTTAGTAGGGCTGAAGGAGTACGCTGAGGCTAAAGCACCAAAACGGGTAATCTGGATATATTGGGAAGGGAATGATTTATCTGAATTAGCGAATGAACCGAAGCTGGGTGTGTTAATGAAGTATCTGCAAACGGGGTATTCGCAGGGCCTAATCGACAGACAGGAAGAGATTGATGCTATTCTTACCGAAGGATTAAGTGGTTTATACAAAACAGCTTCATTTGTGGCTGAACCCCAAGAGGAGGTTGAGGGGCAATCAATGCTGTCAAGGTTTTTTCATCGCTTGAAGGTTGAGGCGGTTGAAAATAGTAAAGGCCTGAGAATTAGAAAGGAAGAGCCGTGGATGATTTTAAGACTTTCACACCTTCGAACTCAAATTGGGTTCCACCCTTCGGAATTGATTTTTAACAATAAAAATCAAGTAAGTGTAACACCCTTATTTGCGGAGATTTTAACAAAAGCTAAGGAGCGGGTTACGGCACAGGGAGGGAAACTCTATTTTGTATACCTGCCTAGAGCCGAAAGATATATACGATATTTTACAAATCACGATACATTTTCACAGCGTGGCGAGGTGTTGAGTATAGTAAAGTCATTAGGTATTCCTGTGATCGATATTCACCAGGAGGTGTTCGACAAACACCCTGATCCGCTTGAACTCTTTCCATTGAGGATGAGAGCCCATTTCAACGCAAAAGGCTATAGGTTGACCTCAGAAGCAATTGTCAAAGAAATTAAAAGAATGGAAGGAACTCATTAAAACCATGCTGATATAGTGTAGAGAGCTTTTAGAAATATCCCGTTCATTGTAGTTGTCTCGTAATTACCTCAAAAAGTACCTTTTTTTCTATAGGTTAAAAAAATCTGAAGAAGAGAGCCATTCCATTGGATAATTGTTTAATAATAGCTTCTGAATTTGCTTGACTAAATTGCTGAAGTAGAAATAATAAAGAAAGTATTTCAGGTTTCTTGGAAGAGAATATTAGAATTTCTTTCAAGAAATAATAGGGAAGGTTGTGAAATTCAACCACGGTCCCGCCGCTGTGAGCGTGACGAAATCTGCGCATTAAGAGCCACTGGTGTTTCACACTAGGAAGGTTGCAGAGAGTAGGATGAACGCGAGTCAGAAGACCTGCCTGGAACAATAGGGGTACCATCTATCGTGTGAATTGGTGTGTGCCCAAACAATGTTGATGAAGTAAATCAGGGTGCAATCAACCTCGAACCTCCATTTGGAGGCCCGAGGTTTTTTTTTGGCCTTAAAAAATGAAAATCAACAGTTTGTGCGAATTTAGAACTTTTTTATATTTCTTCAGATGGAGAAATTAGGAGGTGAATCAATGGTTAGGCAAGTCTTAACTCTATTCTTATTATTTTTTGCAATTTTTATATTTTCATCAACCCTTGCCACGGCTGGCAATGAATCAGAATCGGCTAATAAAACTATAGCCAGGGAAATTTTAGAGGAGGTTCGGGTTCTGAGAAATAGAACCCAGGAGCTCGAAGACCGGTTAATGGATTTGGAAAGCAAGGCAGTTCTTTCTGAACCTGAACTCATTGTTAAACAAAAGGATATCTGGGTCTGTGATGATGGGCAGGAGTTTGACCGCCCGGACAGGGCAAAATGCCGAGATGGAAAAGAGCTTCGTAAAAGTTTTACTTATCAACGGGAAAAAGTATACAGAAGGCAAACCATTAGCGAAAAGATCGAAGAGGCTCTTACCGCAGAAGAAGGAATATCAATGGGGGTCAGCGCCACAGCAACCGTACAGCAGGCAATTGGTATTGGCAGTCATGAAAACAAGGCGGAGGGTGATTTGTTTGGCATTGGATCGGTAGATCTTCTTCTCATCGGCAAGCCGGCTCTAAACACTATGTTTTTTGTTGATATTGAAGCCATTGGTGGTTTTTCTCCTGATACTACTATCAGCAACATTTCTGTTTTGAATAGCGATAATGCAAGGCGTACGAATGACAGGGAATTGAATATTAGGGAAGCATGGATGAAGCTGGAACTTTTTGAGCAACAGCTTTCGCTTTATGGTGGAATGCTCGATTTGACCAATTATTTTGATGCCAATAGGGTGGCAAATGATGAAGACTCTCAGTTTATAACGGATACATTGGTCAATAATCCGCTTTTAGGGGCACCCGCGAACGGAGGAGGGATCACAGCAATTTATGACCCTAAAACAGGCGTCAACTTTAGATGGGGTATTCAGCGTAGTGATAGCGCATCAACTGGTTTGACGGAAGAAGTTTTTTCGGTGATAGAGATAGGTTATTTATCTCATTTTATCACTATTCCTGAAGGTCACTACAGGGTCTGGTATAGATTCGATAAAGACCTGGGCAAAGAAAATATGGCTTATGGATTTAGCATCGACCAAAAATTAAGTGCGTCTCTGACTCTCTTTGGCAGGTTCGGACATAAATTTACCAGCGATCAATTTCAGGATGACGACTTTTTCTATAGCGGGGGTTTTCAATTTAAAAATCGATATACCTTTAGTCCGGGAGACTATTGGGCATTCGGCTACCAGCACACTGATCTTGGCACAGAGATTAAGGAATCTCTAATAGAAGGATATTATAACTTTGACCTGGCTGAAAGTTTTAAAGCCTCATTTCACCTGCAATACCTGTTCGATTCCAACTCAGGTGGGGCGGATAAAAGTTATTTGTTACCCGGTTTAAGAGTACATTTTGATTTCTAACCGGTACATTCTCATTAAATACAAGAGGAACCTATAAATGAAAAATATAACTCTCACAATATTAATATTCGTACTTAGTTTTCCCTTTAATTCCTTTAGCGAGGAAGTGATTATAAATGACCCGCGTTCTGTTGCAGTTATTGTTAACCGGGATTCTAATGACCTTAGCTTTATGGATCTAAAGACAAAGAAAATTGTCGGCAGGGTTTTTCTTGGAAAGTGGGTCAACCCGCATATGGCGGTATTGACTCCAGATGGTCGGCGAGTTGTAACAGGTGGAACGCGTGCAAACAGGGCTTATATCATTGACGTGGCAACCCTGAAACTCATTAAGTCGATACCGGTTGATACGGCTCCTGAGCATTTGGCAATCACTCCCGACAGTCGTTATTACTATCAGGGAAATCCAGATGGCGATTCTGTATCCATCATTGATCTGGTTTCCCTTAAACGGTTAAAAAACCTTGAAGGTTTTGCGGAGCCTCTGAATATCACCATGCTTCCAGACGGGTCAAAAGCTTACGTCGCAAATATGGGAGCCCATTGGGTAGGGGTCATTGATGTAAAAAGGCATGAATTGTTGAAGAAGATCAAAGTAGGCGATGTCCCGGAAAGGAGTAAGCTGGACCCCGGCAAGTTCCTCGGTGAGATTAATGGCATCTCCAATGCCACTATAACCAAAGACGGAAGATATCTTTATGCCGCCGATGGGGACTTGGGAATCGTGGGGGTTATCGATACCCGGGAAGATAGGCTGATTAAAACCATTAAAGTCGGGGAAAATCCGTGGCGAGCGTATTCCAGTCCTGATGGAACTAAAATGGTAGTGGTAAATAATGGGGATGAGACGGTTTCCATCATAGATATAAAAACTAATTCTGTTATCGCGACCTTTGAAGCTGGCCCGGAAATGATAGGGGTCAATTTTTCGAACGATAAGGCCTTTGTCATTAGTAGAGCCAGTAGTTTTCTATATGTGTATGACTTGAAATCCTTAAAACCTGCCGGACGCATTAAGATCGGAACAGGCCTGGAGTTGGAAACGGCCGCAACGGACCCGCAGGGGGATAAACTTTATTTGGCCAGTTCCAGAGACCATTCTATTTATATTATTGACGGGAAAACCCATGAGTTTGAAAGAGTCCCTGATGTAGGTCTGTATCCATGGGGAGCTTTTATTCTGGAGGGGCAGGATAACTATTGTCATTGAGAAAACTTATGCAAGATAAATTACTATTAGTTTGTCTGCTGGTACTGTTTTCTGAAATGCAGTCATTGAATGCAGAGGGTTTATCCGGAACGAAAGAAGGTGTCCGCATCTCCGCTGAGCAAGAAGAAGAGATATCTCTAATTATTGCTAAAACTTCGATCCAGAAAATTGAGAAATGGGTGCGGACCGCAGGGTCAATAAATCCTGTAACAAAAATGGTCAGGGGGCGAGTGTATGGCAAAGATCAACCCTTGATCCGTGAGGGTCAAAAAGTTCATATTTATCCACTCATTGCCAGACAACCGGTATTGCAGGCCAGGGTTGTCCGTATATTTCGGGATGGGAAAGGGCTTACCGTCGAGACAGATCTCCAGCCCAAACTCTATGAAGGCGTCCAGCTGTATATAATGGAAATCGTTGTCGATTTTGGCAGATATCTCTCTGTTCCAAATGAGGCCATCATTGAAGAAAAGAATCAAAGGTTAATTTATGTGCAGAAAGAAAAACATCTGTACGTCCCTAAGGAGTTGATCAGTGGCATCCGTGGAGAACTCTATACTCAAGTTCTTGAGGGCCCAAAACTCGGGGAGAAGGTGGTCACCTTCGGGAGTTTTTTTATCGATGCGCACTATAAATTACATAATATGAATGAACACAAGTCCAGTTCAGAAAAAGAAGGTTCTTTTGCTCACCACCATCATTAAGGGATCAATCGCCTATCGCAAGTTTGTTGTTACATTAATAGGGGCAACAACCCTGTTAAGTATCTTTGCCCTCTATTATTCCCCGTTAGATGCCATTCCTGATATTTCTGATCGGCAAATTATAATTTATTCCAAATGGTCCCAGAGTCCGAGTCAATTAGAAAATAAAATTACCCGGCCTCTTATACATTCTCTCTCTGGACTGCGGGGAGTGAGAACATTACGGGGCATGTCGTATTTGGGCTACTCATTTGTTTACGTGA
>JABIXH010000085.1 GCA_018664975.1 Nitrospina sp.
TGAAGCCGATGACATCATGGGAACCCTGGCCAAAAAAGGGGCTGACAAAGGTCTGCAAGTTGTCATTGTTAGCGGAGATAAGGATATGATGCAGTTGATCGGCCCTGAAATTCGCATGCTCGATACAATGAAAAATAAGTGGTTTGGCGTAGAAGATGTGAAGGAAAAATTTGGTGTGACTCCGGATAGAGTGATTGATGTCATGGGGTTGATGGGTGATTCCAGCGATCACATCCCCGGGGTTAAAGGGGTTGGGCCAAAAACTGCTTCGGAGTTGATAGATAAATTCGGTTCCATTAATGAACTGTATGAACGCATTGATGAAGTCGAAAAGAAAAAGCTTAAGGAAAAACTGGTTCAGGATAAAGAAATGGCTTTACTCAGCCGTCAATTAGTTACGATTGATACCTCCATGAAGCTTGAATTTAACCTTGAGAGTTTTGAGCTTAAGCCCTCTAATAATGCGGAATTGAAAAAACTGTTTTCTGACTTTGAATTTTCCTCGATGCTCGGAGAATTGGAAGATATATCCGAACCAAGGGTGGACTCACCTGCGATTGAAAATCGATACGAAACCATTCTCACCGAGGACGATTTTGAGAGGTGGCTCCAAAAATTACAGAAAGCTAAAATTTTTGCGTTAGATCTGGAAACGACAAGTCTGCGTCCGGTTCGGGCTCAAGTAGTGGGAATTTCATTTTCCTGTGAAGCAGGGGAGGCTTGCTACATCCCTTTAACCCATCGCTATTTAGGGGTTCCCGAGCAACTGCAACTCGATTGGGTTTTAAATAAACTCA
Source organism: Nitrospina sp. (assembly GCA_018664975.1). GTDB lineage: Bacteria > Nitrospinota > Nitrospinia > Nitrospinales > VA-1 > LS-NOB. Next base: position 798 of record JABIXH010000085.1, read on the forward strand.
AACCTTTGCTCGAAGATCCAAAGATTAAAAAGGTCGGTCAGAATATCAAATACGATTTAATAGTGTTGAGGAATGAAGGGATTGATCTGCAGGGTGTTGCCTTTGATACCATGCTGGCTTCTTATATTTTGAATCCTTCTGGTCGCAGACATAATATGGATGATCTGGCCCAGGACTATTTGGGACACACCACCATAAAATATAAGGAAGTGGTAGGCACAGCGTCTAAAGAGATAGGGTTTGACGAAGTGGATATTGAGCGCGCGACCCATTATGCGGCGGAGGATGCGGATATCACCTGGCGATTGTATGAAAAGCTTAAACCTCTTTTGCAAGGGAGTGACCTGAAAATTTTTGAAGAGTTGGAAGTCCCATTATTAGTAATTCTGGCAGAGATGGAAACCCATGGGATGAAGCTGAATAAAAATCATTTGCAAAATCTTTCCAAATTGATAGAGCAAAAGATGGCAGGTTATGTGAAGAAAATTTATTCCAGTGCCGGGGAGGAATTTAATATCAATTCCCCCAAACAGCTTTCAGTAATTCTGTTCGAAAAATTGGGCCTTACAGCCATCAAGAAAACAAAAAGTGGCTATTCGACGGATGTATCCGTGTTGGAACAATTGGCGGAAGAACATGATCTTCCTGAGCTGATATTAACCTATCGACAATTGGGCAAACTCAAGTCCACCTATGTGGATGCATTGCAGGAGGAAATATTCAGCAAAACAGGAAGGGTCCACACTTCGTTCAATCAGACCGTAGCGGCAACCGGAAGATTGAGTAGTAGCAATCCGAACCTGCAAAATATACCGATACGAACCGAAATGGGGCGTGAAATTCGGAAAGCATTTGTTGCAGAGGAAAATAACCGTCTGCTATCAGCGGATTACTCTCAGGTGGAATTGAGAATTCTTGCTCATCTTTCTGGCGATGAGGCACTAGTGGAAGCGTTTCAACTGGGGGAGGATATTCATACACGTACCGCTATGGAAATTTTTGGAACCTCCGAAGATCGTCTAGATGCGGAAGCAAGAAGGATGGCCAAAGCTGTGAACTTTGGCATTGTATATGGTTTGAGTGCCTTCGGCTTGTCTCGCCAGTTAAAAATTTTCCCAAAAGATGCCAAAAAATTTATCGACCAATATTTTGCGCTATATAAAAAAGTTAAAATTTATATGGACGAAACCGTAGCACAAGCAACGGAAGTGGGTTATACCCAGACTATGCTGAATCGTAAACGTTATCTACCGGACCTGAGAAGTAAAAACCGTCAGGCGCGGGAAGCGGCAGGGAGGATAGCCATCAACTCCCCAGTCCAAGGCAGTGCGGCGGACCTGATTAAACTGGCTATGATTCAATTGGCAGGAAAAATCAGGGAGAAAAATTTCAAATCCCGAATGATCCTGCAGGTTCATGATGAACTTGTATTTGAATGCCCTGAAGGAGAGAAACAGGAAATGCAGGCCTTGGTTAAAAAAGAAATGGAGGAAGTTACTCCCCTTAAAGTGCCTCTTGTCGTGGATATGGGGTGGGGAGAGAACTGGAACACCGCTCACCCCTAGCAAGCCAGCGGGACGCTGGACTCAATGAAAAATAGCTTGATGAGGCGAGGCAATATGTATGAGAGCATGAAAATGATATTGCAAATTACTAACGGAGGTACTCCGCATTGACTCAGGAGCGATTAAAGTTTGGGCGTGATGGGGAATCTGCCGCATTGAACTTTTTGAAAAAGAAAGGTTACCGGATTCTTGAAAAAAACTTTCGCTCGAAAGTGGGGGAGATAGATATCATTGCCGAACAGGATGGTGTGATCGTATTTGTTGAAGTCAAAGCCCGCGCGGACCACGAATTTGGTCACCCTTTCAACGCCTTGACGCCTGCCAAACAGAAAAAGATTATTCAGACAGCCCAAAGCTTTCTTGTCAGGAAAAGGATCTCAGATAAAACCCTGCGGTTCGATGTGGTGGCATTGACGACAAATACTGAAGGCCCCGATTCCTGGAAAATCGAATTACTCCAAAATGCTTTTCAAATTTAATTATTCTCTCTATTGCATACATTGAGGTGTCTGGAAAACTGCCCACGAAATTATTTTTCTCAGGCTAAAGGCCTAATATTAAACAAGGTTACTGAGCTCGGTCGTAATAATAGAGGAAATATAACGGGGGAACTTGCGACTTTTTGCAAAATCTGGCATCTATATGAAGAATAGGGAGTTACCCAAGTTTATATTATTGGTCAAAATATTTCAGGAGAGAATTCTTTGAACTTTATTAAACGTTTTTTTACGGGCATGAAGCAGGAAGTAGAGCCCGAATCATCGGTGGCGGAGGTCGAAAAAAGTCCAGCACCTGAAGTTTCCCAACCTGATCCTGAACCCGAAACAGGGGATGTATCTAACTTTCCCCCTGTTCGTTCTGTCCTCCAGATTGCCTCTATTTCTGAAGGAATATTTCCAAAAGATTCTGATGAAGTTTTAATCAAGGCGCAACCCTCTCCAACTGGAGATCAATGCCTTTTCACCGTTAACCGTCCCTTGATGAAGGGGCACTCCTGGTATTTTTCGGATTTTGAAAGCGCGGCAGAATCTCCGCTTGCCGAGGCTCTGTTTTGTTTGGATGATGTTGAAACCGTATTGGTATGTGAATCTACCGTGACTATCACCCGCAAAGATAAAACCCTGGTAGACTGGGTGCCTCTCGCTAAGGAAATTGGTGCGGCAATTCGTGAGGTATTGATGGCGGACAATGGCCTTATTGCTGAAAAAATTATTTCAGGTCTGCCTTCTGAAGAAGAAATTAGAGAGGGAATCCAAAATGTGATTGATACTGAGGTGAATCCGGGAGTAGCCGGGCATGGTGGAAACATCAGTCTTCTGGCTATCAAAGGGAATTCAGTCACTATACAAATGGGGGGAGGTTGTCAAGGTTGCAGTGCCGCTGACTTGACCCTCAAGCAGGGAATCCACACCTCATTCCGCAAGGCGGTGCCCAAGGTAGGAGCGATTTTTGATGAGACCGACCATACAGCGGGTTTGAATCCATATTTTTCCTGAGGAAAACATGCCGAGAGTTAATACGTTTAAAGTCAAAGTTCATACTGGTCAGCAGGGGATGTCTGAACCCGTACATTTTAATTTCAACAACCATAAGCTACCTTTTGAAAATGGCACAGGGTCAGCTGAATCTGGGAAGGTGTTTGAAGGAAGTTTTGATGTGAACAGTTTTGCCCATAGTTTAACTCTGGTGGGTCCAGAGTCAGGAAAATGGGAGATAGAAAAATTTTCTATCGAATATGATTGCGAGAACGAGAAACCCTATACCGTCCAATTTGGCAGGGTCACTTTGGATGAAACTACAGAAGTTAATATCTGGCAGGACCCGCCAGTTCTGGCTTTTGATGTTTAAAACCGGCTGGCCCGTTGCTTCTGGTAATTAGTGGTTCGCTTCTCGATGCGTGAAACGTGCGTGCAGATCCCCTAGTAAAATATAGTCCTTGACGGTGGTTTCAACTGGAATATTGTGGCTTGAAGACCAGAACATCAGTTCTCCGGTTTGAGTCTTGAAAATTTCTTTTGGCACCTTGACGTTGATTAACATCTCGTCCCTTTTTTGCCTTCCCTCTTCAATTCTAATTCGTTCCTGATCCTGCTCCGGTAAGATGTGAACAGAGATTTTATCGTGTCCTTTTTCTGGGATTGTTCGAATTACGAATTTCTTTCCATTCCTGAGGCTTCCGTAAACGCCGTTCCGCACGTTATAAAATGTGGTGAGAATATCGTTGAAAGCTTCATCGAAGGGAATCTCTTCCTGCTCGGTTTCGACTTGTTCTCCATTCAATTGTTTCTCCCAGGTATGCAACCGTTTGGCATAATCAAAATGGTGCTGAGTTCCCTCCACCTGATTGCCAATAACTACCTGGCGCAGAAAAGTTTTGGGCCGGAGTTTTTTTCCGTTATCGATGACCTCGAATTCTGTTTTGTAAAAATGCTTTCGGTAGGAAGTAAAAAATCCGACAAAACCTTTGGTGCTGGCTTCCAGAACTGAAAAAAAATTGCCATTTTCCTCAAAAAAACTCACCTTTGCCGAGGCGGCATTTTTAAACCACAGAAAACTAATGTCGTAATACAGGGTTTCACCGATAAACCGGGTTATCTTTCCCTCAGGAAGGAAATTATCATACTTACCAATTGCTATCGGTTTTGCTGATTTTGCATCGAGGGCATAGGCGGTCGGGACAAAGCTGGACGAGATTAGGCTGACAATTATAATTATCAGAAAGAGTGGAAGCTTTGGGAGCTTGAAACTCATAGAAAAGAGCCAAAAAAATTGAAAAAAATTGTTTTTTTTTAAATATTATTTTAAAATCGAGGTTGAACAGATTATTTTATCTAATAGCCCATTCGGCACATTTTATTTTCAATTCTTATGTCAGTAGAAACTTTACCTTTTTCGCCAGATATTGTTGAGGAATCTGAAGGGGAAACCCGTCAGGCCTATCTCCCGTTATATAAAATTATAATGTGGGACGATAATGTCACCACGATGGAATTTGTGATTCGAGTTTTGGTTAAATTATTCAGTAAAGATTATTCGACCGCAGAAAAACTAATGTATGAAATTCATCTTCAAGGGGCGGGCCATGTTGCGACCATGCCTCTGGAGCAAGCTGAATTTAAGGTGGAGCAAGTTCATACTGCGGCCGCCATGGAAGAATTTCCATTCACTTGCACCATTGAGCCTGCCTGATTTATCGGTTTATCCTTCCCTGTTTTCTATGCCCACGTAGTCCCTGGATGGGGAGCCTTTATACAACTGTCTCGGACGGCCTATCTTAAACTGTTTATCTTCCTGAAGTTCTTTCCACTGTGCTATCCAGCCTGGTAAACGCCCCATTGCGAACATCACCGGAAACATATTGACAGGAATATTCAGCGCCCTATAAATCAAGCCTGAATAAAAATCTACATTGGGGTAAAGTTTTTTCTCAATAAAATAGTCATCCTTAATGGCTATCTCTTCCAGTTGCAATGCGATATCAAGGAGGGGTTCCTGAACTCCTGGTTTGTTAAAAATTTTGTCAGCCAGTTTTTTGATAATTCGGCTACGAGGATCGAAATTTTTATAAACCCGGTGTCCAAATCCCATTAGTCGGAATGGGTCTTTAGGGTCTTTGGCTTTTTGAACGTATTTATTAACATCTCCACCATCCTCATGGATACTTTGGAGCATTTCTATGACGGCTTGGTTCGCTCCGCCGTGAAGCGGACCCCACAATGCATATATAGCAGAAGAGACCGATGCAAACAGGTTGCACATGGAACTTCCGACGAGGCGAACGGTGCTGGTGGAGCAATTTTGTTCGTGATCGGCGTGCAGAATCAATAAAACATCCAGAACTTTTGCCGCGTCCTCGTCAATTTCGTAAGGTTCGCAGGGAAGTGAAAACATCATTTTCAAAAAGTTTTTAGAATAGCTCAGAGTGTTATCCGGATATTGAAAAGGCTGGCCGATTGACTTTTTGTAACTGTACGCCGCTATGGTTGGAAGTTTTGCCATCAGTCTATGGATGGCGATTTCCACCTCGTGCTCATTTCTAACGTCCAATTCATTTTGATAAAAAGTTGCCAGAGAACCCACGACTGCACTGCATACTGCCATGGGGTGCGGATTGTTGGGGAACCCATCATAAAGATTCTTGATGGATTCATGAACCATGGAATGGTGTACCAAGTGGTACTTAAAGTAGTCCAGTTGCTCACGGGTTGGGAGTTCCCCATAGATGAGAAGACAGGAAGTCTCAATAAAAGAACTTTTTTCTGCGATCTGTTCGATGGGATATCCTCGATATAACAAGATTCCTTTTTCACCGTCCAGATAGGTAATCTCGCTCTGGCAGGACCCCGTACTCATAAACCCCGGATCAAAAGTAATCAATCCAGTAGTACTCCTTAGGGTGGAGATGTCTATAGCTTTTTCTCCAGTGGTACCCTCAAGAACCGGGAACTCATAGGTTTTTCCCTCATAGGTGAGTTTGACTGTTTCCGCCATGGTTATCCTCCGGTTATATTAGGTTCCGGGTGCTCATTTTGGTTAGGAATTGCAATGTCGCAGTTACTCTGTATTATAAACCCTGTTTTCGAGTTTAGAAGAAATTTGTTTTTTTTAGGATAAATGTGATGAAAAAAAACCGGCTTTTATACTTAATGATTGCAGGAATATTTCTGGGGATCTTTTCCGGATGGATGTATGGTCAGACAATGCTGGCGGTGGCATGGATCGGGGAAATGTTTCTCGATGCCCTAAAAATGCTGGTGGTCCCTTTGATCATTTCCTCGATGATTGTAGGTATCGCGGGTTTGGGAGATATCAGGAAGGTTGGTAAAACCGGTCTTATAGCGCTGGGCTATTTCATGATGACTACCTGTATCGCTGTGGCGATAGGTTTGGTGATGGTGAATATCATCGAACCGGGGGTTGCCGTTGAAATGACCGTTGAAAAAGTTCCGGAAAAAGTAGTGGGAAAGGAAACGGTTGGCATTGCTGATATTCTTAAAAGTTTTGTGTCACCCAATCTGGTTGAGTCCATGGTGAAAATGGAAATCCTTCCACTTATCGTTTTTTCTCTAATTTTTGGTGCTGTCTTGACTACGCTTGGAGAACCCGGAAAACGGGCTATTGATTTTTTCGACACTATCAATTCAGCTGTAATGAAGATCGTTCATTTGCTTATGTATTTTGCTCCGATAGGTGTATTTGCGTTGATTGCGTCTAAATTGGGAGCCGCTGGAGGCGGGGATATGTTCCTGGCGGAGTTGGCAAAAATTGGGAAATATGTTGGGACCGTAATTTCCGCGCTTTTGGTTCACGGGCTTGTCGTATTGCCGGCAGTCCTGTTTATGACCACCAGGAAAAATCCTTTTATTTACTTCAAAAACGTTACCCCAGCTCTGACAACGGCTTTTTCAACAGCTAGCAGTTCTGCCACCTTGCCAGTGACCATAGAGTGCGCAGAGGAAAATAATAAGGTCTCGCGAAAGGCTTCACTTTTTGTTTTACCTTTAGGGGCTACAGTCAATATGGATGGCACAGCACTGTATGAATCGGTTGCGGCTTTGTTCATTGCGCAAATGCTGGGGATTCATTTAGGGTTCGGAGAGCAGATGATTGTGTTTCTTACAGCCACTTTGGCCGCCGTAGGGGCGGCGGGAATTCCGGAAGCAGGGTTGGTCACTCTGGTAATGGTTCTGCAGTCAGTGGGGCTTCCATTGGAAGGTATAGGCATGCTTCTTTCGGTGGACTGGTTTCTAGATCGTTGCCGAACTACGGTGAATGTTTGGGGAGACTCCATTGGTGCCAGTGTGGTAGATAAGTTAGAAGAAGATTGGGTCGAGAGAGGAGGAAGGAAATGATCACCTTAGTATTGGTCGGATTAGTCGTTGGTATTCTTTCTTCGGGTACCGGATTAGGCGGGGGTTTTCTGGTAGTACCCCTGCTTATATTTCTGGGTCGGGAGGCTAAGCTTGCGGTTGGGACATCGTTTGTTTTTATATTTTTGGTGGCAATATCTTCCATTCTTGCGCATTACCGTTCAGGAAATATTGACCTTAAAACCGGGCTGGTTCTGGCACTGGGGGGCGTGGTCGGGGCGCAAATAGGACCCTACCTGTTGCAGAACGTGTCCGACCAGAATTTCAAACGCTTTTTCTCGGTATTTCTGGTGATCACTGCAGTTTGGCTTTTCGCAAACTCCTTCAGCAGTTCCAAGGGATAGATCAGGAACCTTCTTTATCGCCGCGTACCAGCCGGACAGCAAAAGGTCCTTCCCCAAACTTGTTGATCCAGCTAGAACGGCCTTTTACCAGACTGAACATCATAGCCCGGTCGCCGTTGATAGTATCCGTCCAGGTGCAGTCTGCGCCTTTGGGTTCGAATTCTGCGGGAATATGTATTTCATTATTTCCGAAATCCCGCTGGCTAAAACTTTTATCAAAAATAGTTTTAATATCTTCGAGAGTGGGTACCCTCCAGTCGCTAAAACCCCCAAAGTTCTCTGTGTTTTTTTCATCGGCAAATTTCATAGCTTTTTCCAGATGAATCCATTTGCCTGTTACCTGCCGTGAATCTTTCTTAAACCAAGTCAAACTGGTTTGATTATCTGTAATCGTGTCGTTTCCATTGTCTATGAATCGGGACATGGTAAACCTCGTAAAAATTTATAATCGTTAGTAGGTTGATTATAACAGAATAATATATAAGCAGAAATTTTGCAGGAAGGAGCGAAGAATAAAAAAAGCCGATAGAACCAGCGAGTTCTATCGGCTTTTTTCCTCAGGTGAGGATTGAAACTTTTCTATTCTTTACTTGAGGTTCTGGTTCATGGTCGCGTGGTCTATTTCGCAATCAGCTTGAGAGACCAGGTTTTCCGCCATATAACCTTTGCGGTTCTGGTTCATTGCTTTACGATATGCGTCATCAGAATTGTCGCCACGGCAGTCGCCGGGAACGAGTCCGAAAACCTGTGCTTCCTCAATCGATCTGGCAGCTTTCCAGCTTTGCTCAGTCTGGGAAGACCCGAACTGGTAATCTTGATGGACGCCTGCAATGGCTCGAGCTGATCCTGCTCTAGAACTCAAGTTAACTGCATTGGTCAAAGCCCTATCTTTAGCTCCCATTTGCATCATGGTCTGACTTACACCAATACCGGCACCATTCGATTGCTGATAAGCTCCGGGAATTGTGTTGTCAGCACTTGCGCTCAATGCTGTGAATCCTACGAATGCACATACCGCTACGAACAAAATTGCTTTTTTCATTACTTCCTCCCCTAAGGATGAGTTTGAATATAAACTTGCTGATTCTAACGATTTGGTTTTTGCCGGGATATAGGGTAAATGCTTTTTTTATTGTAGTGGTTCAACCTACTTGCGTGTGGATAAATTTTTCTTTGATAATCCTATGGGTGTTGTGAATAGTAGCGGGAGTGGAATAAGATTAGGTGTTTGTCCTATAGGTTGAGGTGAATACTTAGCTGGTTATTTTTTTATGGATCAGTCTGGGGAATGAAACTCTATTCCCTGAAAGCCATAGGGTAGATATAAGGGGTAGGGTATCGTGAAGAAGCCATCGGCGAAAGGGGGATTGGAAGGTTCGGCGAGCACTTTTTTGTAATCATGCCGACTTTCCTCGCAGGTCCTGAAAAAACACCAGCGGAAATGGATAGGGCGTCTCTTGTTTCTTTTGAGAATGAACCCGAAAATATCTTTATCATTAAAGAAAAACAAAAGATTAAATGCCTCGTGGTTGACCTGATAAGTCTTTCTAGTCGGTAATTTTGCTATTTCCATAGGGTTGGGGACGATTACTCCTTTATTGGGGTAGGTCTTAAGGGAAACCTTTTCCAGAGCCCACAAGTAAGCTGGGGATACGTTGAGTAATATAGGTAACAGGTAAATTATCAACAATGCTTGAATTGGGAGGAGAGGTCTGGTTTTGTTAGGCATAGGGGTAAACCAAAAGAATTTGGCAAGTGACCCCGAATCTTAATCGAATCAAGAGTTGAAATGCAAAAAAAAGCCGGTAAGGCAAATTGCCCTACCGACTTTATCCTCCCTAAGGAGGCTAATTGCTGGTTCAACTTTGAAATTTGTTGCTTATTTCAAAGTAGGATGATATTCACCACATTGAGCATTAGAAACCAGTCTTTCTGTCATGTAACCTTTGCGATTCTGGTTCATTGCGCTACGATATGCGCCGTCAGAGTTATCGCCCTGGCAGTCGCCTGGTACCAAACCACGAACTTGCGCTTCTTCGACGGTTTTAGCCGCTTTCCAGCTTTGCTCGGTTTGAGAAGAGCCGAACTGGAAGTTTCCGCCTGATGAGCCGCCAAAATGGTCAGACCTTGAGCTACCTGCTCCAGAAGCCAGATTAACCGCGTTGGTCAAAGCTCTAGTACTGGCTCCCATTTGCATCATGCTCTGACTTACACCAATGCCGGCACCGCTCCCCGCTTGATCATAAGATCCGGGAACTGTGTTGTCAGCACTGGCACTCAAAGCTGTAAAACCTAAGAATGCGCTTACTACTACAAATAAAATTACCTTTTTCATTACTTGCCTCCCCAACTGATGATTGGAAAAAAACTATTTAAACTAAACAAGCACTACCAAACAAAACGAATCGGCCTTTCAAAAGAGCCAACTGAATTATCAATTTCTTTAGAGCCTACAGTTCATGGGTATTTATCCTATAGCAATAACAGGTTTAAATCCCCAATAGATGTCAGAATTTATAACCTTATCGTCCATTTGTCAATAAAAAACCGGTGCTTCCTTTTATCAGTAAAAGCCAAGGCAAGTGGGCATTTGAAAATAAGGGGAATGCTATGTATAAATTATTGAAAATAAAATCATTATGATACTCCTTTGTTTTGAAATATTGAGTATTTAGAAATTCTGCCTCGATGCTAAAATTTAAGGGCAGAGGATTACTTTGAGTTAGATATTCTAAATAATGGAAAAGTGGAATAATGCTTTCAAACTCGTATAATGAAAAAGTGACGCCGTTAACATTAACCAACCAAAAATTTTATGTCCTCGAAAATACTTTTTACTTTAGATGAAGCAAACTCTCTGGTTCCCAAGCTTCTTGACTGGGTTCCAGAAATTCAAAAGTTATCCGCTTCAATGAATCGTGATTTCCCTGATATCAGCAATGCCCGCGAGAAGGCCAAGTGGAATGGTGGAAGTATTGAGGGGTCGGGTTATCTTAGTGTGGTTATGAAATATAACCATTTAATCAGACAAATCGAATCGGTTGGTTGTGAGGTAAAAGGAATTCGCGAGGGTTTGGTGGATTTCCCCTCAATTCGGGAGGGTCGGGAAGTTTATCTCTGCTGGAGAATGCCCGAAAAAGAAATACGGTTCTGGCATGACCTGCATTCCGGTTTTGCCGGGCGCCAACCTATTTAGCTTTATTTCCGGTTCTCCGCAAAAATTTTTCGAACCTGTTGAACGATTTTAGAGTTTCCTACCACTGCGGTACCTTCTTCAATGCTGGGTTTGTTACCCGTGAAATTTGCGAATTTCCCTCCAGCTTCCTCAACCAGAATTTTACAGGGTGCGTAGTCCCATATTTTGGCAAGGGGGTCTACCATCACATCCACAACCCCTCTTATTGCCATTAAATGACCAAAGGCATCGGGATAAGTTCGCACAATCCCGGCCTCCTGATTCAAGCGGTTGAAAAGGGAAGTGCATTTTTCGCTACGAAAACAATAATGATCTGCCACTGCAACAAAAGCGCCTTTCAAACGGGAGTGCGATGAAACCTTAAGAGGTTTTCCATTGGCAAAGGCACCTTTTCCTTTTACTGCCCAGGCAGTTTCTCCCAGGGCCGGGAGTTCGATGATACCTAAAACAGGTTCTCTTTTATGCAGGAGAGCTATCATGGATGCGAATAAAGGCAGACCTCTCACAAATGATCGGGTTCCATCTACAGGGTCGATAGTCCAGACCCATTCTGCATCGGGGTTGTGATTCCCAAACTCTTCTCCAATGATTCCGTGTTCAGGAAAGTATTTGGAAATTTTTTTACGTAGAATTTCTTCTGCCTTCCGGTCGGCTATGGTCACCGGACTCTGATCCTTTTTCAGATCAACGGAAAATTCACCTCGATACCATTTTAAAACTTCCGCTTTTGCAGGCTTCATAAAGGACAATGCGGTATCTTTAACTTCTAGCAAATTCATAGCTGAAATAACCTTGGGGTTAAGAAAACTTTCGGGTAAGGGCTTAAAGCAGAGGAAAATAACGTTGCTTTAATCATTGTTTAAATTATAATCATCCATTCATATTCATAATATATAAAAATAATCGCTTTATATTCGGGCTAAAAAATATGCGTGACAAGAATTTGATGTTTGCAGTTATAGGTTGTTTCGCAATCTCCATTGTATTTGTACTGGTTATCATCTGGGAGATTAAAAAATCTATCGACAATGATAAGAGAGTACAACAAATGTCCAAAAAAGCCAACGATGTGGAAGTGGCGGACAATCGGGATTTTAGTATTTATGAAACCCTGCTCGGGGATGACGGTCGGGAAATGATTTTAATTCCTGAAGGCATTTTTTCGCGCGGTTCGGACTCTGGAGGCTTTGACGAAAAACCTATGCAGGAAATTTACCTCGATGCATTCTATGTAGATAAATATGAGGTCAGTGTGGAGGAGTATAATAAATACCGCAAGGTGGCCAAATATGTAGAGCCTTCGGTTCCTTTTTTTCAAGGTGACAGTGAGGTGATGAAGATTCCCAGTCATGCTGTCGTTGGGGTTTCCTGGCACGATGCGGTCAACTACTGCACCTGGGCCGGTAAAAGACTTTTAACGGAAGCGGAGTGGGAAAAAGCCGCACGGGGAACTCACGGACTTGAATTTCCCTGGGGCAACAAGATTCTTCCCAAGCGCGCTAATTTAGCTGGAACGGGTGATGGATATGCTTACATGTCCCCCGTAGGCAGTTACCCCATGGGGCGGAGCGTTTATGGGGTTTATGATATGGCGGGCAACGTCTCGGAGTGGGTGGATGATTTTTATGACCAGTTTTATTATAAAAGTGCTCCGATGATGAA
>JABIXH010000073.1 GCA_018664975.1 Nitrospina sp.
CTTTAACACGGCTTCTGGTAACATCGCTGGGCCTGCACTGAAATTATATTTTCTGGGCATTACAACATATCTCCTGCTTTGGTCATAAGAGACAAAACTCTCTATAGCCTCTTTAATCTATAAAATTAAAATAAATTTTCCCTTAAGTCTCAAAGAGACATAGAGCCTTTTAAATCCAATCTAGGGGAAATTGAAGGTTGGGATATTTTTATGAATTTCCGGGTTTTTGAAGAAATAAACCCGTGATAACCCCGATCGAAGCTCGACCATGAACCTTACTTTATAAAGGAATTTTGTCCTAAAATCCAATTTATTCTCTTCAGGAGGGGAGTTTTTGCAGTTAGGGTTTTTCTGAATCCGGGGGTGGGGAGTCCGAATCCTCCAGCTCAAGCCCCAGGTCTTCAATTTCAATCTCAGGGATTTCATTGTTGGTAGTAGATAGTGGCCCATCTGAATCATCAATTTCCAAATTCAGATCTAGCTCTTCAATTTGGACTGGGGGAGGTGGGGGTTCAGTCGGGCTTCCCGTTTCAAAATCTTCATCGATTTCTAAAGATATTTCTTCTTCCCCAAGATCTAATACTGGAGATGTGGATTCAATTTCAACCTGAACCTCTTCCGGGTCCAAGTTTTGTGTGGGTGCTAACTCAGGTTCCTCCGCAACAATCTCAATATTGGTGCTTTCATCGAGGGAAACTGCACTCAAATCATTAGTTTCAATTGCCTCATCTTCTTCTGGCAAAGAATTCAGTACTACCTCTACGGCTTGTTCTTCCTCTATCGCGATCTCCAAGGAGGGATCAGGGCTACTATCATCGGGTGCTAGGTCGACAATTGCTGGCTCCTCATCTTCTTCTGGCAAAGAATTCAGCACCACCTCTACGGCTTGTTCTTCCTCTATCGCGATCTCCAAGGAGGGATCAGGACTGCTATCATCGGGTGCCAGGTCGACAATTGCTGGCACCTCCGTGTCGGGAGTGGCTGGTTCATCTTCAAGGGGTTCCAGTCCCAACCCAAGCCCCTCAACTTCCATTTCCTCGAGGTCGATATCGGCAGGAGAACCGAACTCCCTAACATCTGATTCAGAAGTTGAAGGTTTAAAGTCTGCTGTTGTAGATTCTGCCTCCGCATCAGACAAGTTCAGAAGGAATTCCTCGGAATCCTGCTCGAAGTTATCCAGAGATTCACCAGGGGGGTCCAAAACAGCAATTTTCTCACTGCTTACAGCTGGGGTTGTAGCCGCCGATTCCTGTTCTTTTTCAATGGTTTCTGAGCTAGAAAAGATACTGAAAGAATCATTCCTGAATAGGGATTTGGCCGAAGTATTAGCCTTCTTAAAATCAAAGCCACAACCCCCACAAGCTTTTGCCTGCTTGAAACAAATATAACCACAGTCTGGACATTGCATGTTAAAAAAATATCGCAAAAAACCCATAACGTCAAGAAAAATAAACAATTATGAGGGTTCTTGCGGTGATTTCAATTTTTTGATCGACTATTTTGCTGGAAAAGCCGAAAAGGTAAAATAGCCGTATTTCTATTTTTTGGAAGTGGTTTATAAACTCAGAAGGTTTCGGGGAAATTTTGGGGCTTTTATTTTTTCAATGGGTTAGATGAGTTTTCTCTCTGGCTTTCCTTGAAGGTTGACGCTAGCTTTGAATTTAGTTAAAATCGACCTATCCAATAGATGATGGGCATATGAAAATCAGGGATTGTTGCCAACGTTCCCAGGGGTTTTTCTACGCATGGAGGGGTGTGAAATTGAAAAAAGTCAGTCATTTGATTAGCCTTGCTCAATTTAAACTGGGTGAATTTATTTTCCCAATGTTTGAACCCATGCTTCGTTTTCTCGAGAATAAGGACCCCGAAGTTCGTCGACACTTTATTCATGCCCTTTCCAGTTTGAAAAAGAAAAAACAGGCCATCGCCTTGCTCAATCTGAATATGGTATTGAGTTTAAATCCTAAACATTTTCTTGCCCGGGTTTTCAGGGGTCGGATATATATAAAGGAAGGACAATACCGTCTGGCATCTGAGGACTATTTGGAAGCGAACAAGATTAGTCAGTATCGGTTTATCCATTATGACCTCTACCGCGAATATTTCAGGTCGGTCAATAGTGAGTTTGGGAGTGAAGGAGGACCCCTTCTTGAAAAATTTGACCAGATGTTTGAGACTTTGCAACTCCAGAGGGATAGTAGCTACAGAGATGGACAAACTGATATGGGCACAGAATTGCAAGATAACCTTTCTATATTAGAAGCGGGATTGAAGGAGGGAGATGAAATCACTTTTCAGGAGCTTGCCTTGAGTCCTGACGAAAAGGAAAGATTTCAGGTTCTTGGCCCAATTACCCAGGAAGAAATTGAGGAAACGGATTGGGATCAGCTTTTGGATGATTTGACTTCCTGACCCTCTGGCGAGGGAGGCTGTGATATGCCCATCCATTAACCCTGATGCCCTGAAGGGGTAAGTTAGGCAATGGATTGGTGGGCCGAGGGGCTGTTTGTCCGTAGGAAAAAGATATTGCTACTTATCAGCGGAGATTCTCCGCCTCACCTTATTAAAAATTAGGTCGCATTTTGATCAAGCGGCAAGATCTCGAAAAGCTTGAAATTCAATCCCTGGCCCCCTACGCGATGAAAAGCGGAGAGAGCAAAGGACGCCAGCATAGGGAAAAGGAACATCAGGTTCGGA
>JABIXH010000137.1 GCA_018664975.1 Nitrospina sp.
AGCTACTCCGCCACCAGGGATAACGCCTTCTTCAACTGCGGCGCGTGTAGCATGCAGAGCATCTTCAACACGGGCTTTTTTCTCCTTCATTTCCGTCTCAGTTGCGGCGCCTACTTTGATGATGGCTACGCCACCTACTAGTTTAGCCAACCGTTCCTGGAGTTTTTCCCGGTCATAATCGGAAGAGGTCTCATCGATCTGATTGCGGATCTGTTTAACCCGCGCCTGGATATCAGAGGCTTTTCCTTTACCATCAATGATGACGGTGTTTTCTTTGTCAATAGTGATGCGTTTTGCGCGACCCAAATCAGCCAGGTCCACACTGTCCAGAGAAACACCGATGTCTTCAGTGATCACTTTACCGCCAGTCAAAATGGCAATATCGTTGAGCATATCTTTTCTGCGATCGCCGAATCCCGGTGCCTTAACGGCAGAGACATTCAAGGTTCCACGCAGTTTATTGACCACCAGAGTAGCCAGGGCTTCTCCTTCGATATCTTCAGCGAGAATGAGAAGAGGTTTGCCGCCTTTGGCAACTTTTTCCAGCAAAGGCAGGAGGTCTTTCATGCTGCTGATTTTTTTCTCATGAAGCAGAATGTAACAATCTTCGAGAACGGACTCCATACGCTCAGGATCAGTTACGAAATAAGGGGAAAGATAACCCCGGTCAAACTGCATTCCCTCAACGATTTCCAGGGAGGTGTCCATGCTCTTGGCTTCTTCAACAGTGATAACACCGTCTTTTCCTACTTTGTCCATTGCTTCGGAAATGATCTGGCCGATAGCTTTGTCCTGATTGGCAGAAATAGTACCTACCTGGGCAATTTCCTTTTTATCCTTGGTGGGTTTGGCCATCTTCTGGATTTCGGGAATGACGACGTTAACGGCTTCTTCAATGCCGCGCTTAATATCCATCGGGTTGGCACCAGCGGTAACGTGTTTCATTCCTTCGCGAAAAATCGCCTGAGCCAGAACGGTAGCGGTAGTGGTGCCGTCACCGGCGTTATCGCTGGTTTTACTGGCGACTTCGTTAACCATTTGCGCGCCCATATTTTCAAAAGGGTCTTCCAGTTCAATTTCCTTAGCCACTGTAACACCGTCTTTGGTGATGGTGGGGGAACCAAACTTTTTGTCGATGACCACATTGCGACCCTTAGGTCCCAAAGTAATTTTTACGGTATTTGCCAGTTTGTTGACTCCGGCCAATATCTTATGTCTAGCTTCTTCCTCATATGCGATTTGTTTAGCCATAAAGGTGATTCTCCTTATCTCTTAAGAGATGTGAATGATTTTTTCGTTAAATGATTGGGATGAAAAATTAACATACGATCGCCAGAACATCGTCTTCGCGCATCAACAGGTAATCATCTCCGTCAAATTTGATTTCTGTGCCGCCGTATTTGCTGTAGAGGACTTTGTCGCCGACTTTTACTTCCAGCTTGACCGGCTTGCCATCATCACCAATCTTGCCTTTGCCTACAGCTTTCACCCTGCCTTCGATAGGTTTTTCCTTGGCCGAATCAGGAATAATGATCCCCCCTTTTCGAACCTCTTTTTCCAGAATGGGTTGAACCAGAATACGGTCGTGCAATGGTTGGATTTTCATATAGACTCCTTAAAAAAATGTTACACTCTGTTTAAATTTTGAAAGAAAAGACGCTATTTAGCGTATATTCGCCCACATAAATCGTTAATTTATTGAAATTAAAGGCCTTATGCTCCAAGTCGGAGGGTTCCGGCTGATTACTTTAGCACTCTCTAGGTGTGAGTGCTGATAATATATAAAACCTTAATACCAAAAAGCAAGGTCTTCTCAGAAAAAAAGTCAAAAAATCTTTAAAATTATGAAAAATACAAATAAAAAAGAGGTTTTACAGATTGAAACGTTCCCCAATCCGTTTCCAGGAAGGGATTACACCATTGATATGGAGTGTCCGGAGTTCACCTGTTTGTGCCCTAAAACCGGGCAACCGGATTTTGCCACCCTGTATATCAGTTATACACCGGAAAAACTGTGCATAGAATTGAAATCATTGAAGCTTTATCTGGTATCGTACCGCAATGAAGGCGGCTTTCACGAAAAGCTGACCAATGTCATTTTGGATGACTTGGTAGCCACATGCCATCCGAGAAGGATGAAAATTGTGGGTGATTTTAACGTGCGCGGGGGAATTCACACTACAGTCACTGTGGAACATACTGCAAAGAAAAAAGGTAAATAAGTTAATTCGATCTGGATAGAGCAAAGTATTGGGGGGAGGTATGGGTCATCAACCGATGCAACGAATTGGAGAATGTCATTCTTGCGGGGAGTGTTGCAAGACGGTCAACATGACAGTTGTTCGTGATATCACCATCCAGCAACATGGCAGTCTAAAAGAACTGGAGCTTTATTTATCCTATCGGGGAATCCGGGTTGTCGGTTCG
>JABIXH010000155.1 GCA_018664975.1 Nitrospina sp.
ACCTACTGGACTTTATTATCAGATAGGTTGTATCTATATCCTCTCCCCTTTGAATAATTCTTTTTAAATTCAGTTGTAATCGTTCCAAGCAGTTTATAAAATGGTTGAATCCACTTAATAATAATTTTTGTTACATTTATGGTGGCCTTTTAAAAGGGGCGAACCTAAATTATAAGACATGCGAAACCGATTATATTTGCCTACATTTTACCTTCTCATTACCAGCCTTCTGATATTTTCAGGATCGGTCAGTGGTTATGAAGTCAATAAAAATGCTGTTGCCTTGCTCATCGCTAAGGACAAAGCAGGAAAAACCGTTGGGACAGGATCAGGTTTCGTAGCTCACCCTGAGGGGACGCTGATTACCAATTATCACGTTCTAGTCGATGCCTATACGGTTGATGTGCATTTCCCCAATGGTTCACATTCTAATGTAGAAGGAGTATTCAAGGTTGATCGGGTCAGGGATTTTGCCATCTTAAAATTAAAAAAAGGGTTTTATTCCACACTAGAATTTGGCGACTCCTCTTCAGTAGGAGCCTATGACTACACCAGTGCTTTAGGATATCCATCGGCGCAAGTGACTGAGCAGAAAGATTTGGCCGAGGGCCAACTTGTCCAGACCTATGGCTTTGTCCTGGGAATTCATTCACAAGCTAACCCTGATATACCTTTTATTTACACAACCACCCCATTTAGTCCAGGCTTCAGTGGAGGACCGGTGGTCAATAGTTCCAATCAGGTTATAGGACTAGCTACTGTAGAAGGGCGATCCATCAATCTCGCTCTTCCCATAAACTCTGTAAAGAATTTCCTGAATCATAAAACTTCGTTTTCACTACAGAAACTTATGGACGAAGATCAGGCTTCCCTGGAAGCTATGTATTACCGGGGGAATTATTTTTTATATGGGTTGGGAGATCCCGACAAAGCAATCGCTGAATTCGAGAAAATACTAGCTAAGGACCCAAGCTTTACATTAGCCCATTATGATCTAGCCGTAGCCTATAGGGATTTAGGGATGCCTGAAAAATCTATCTCTCAATATGAAAAAACCCTGGAGCTGAGTCCGAATTTCCCAGAAGCTTTGTCAAACCTGGGTGGATATTATTTTCGCTCGGGAAAACTGGACCAATCTGTGGCAATGTTTAAAAAAGCAGTTCAGGTTTATCCTAATTTTATTCAGGCTCTTTCTAACTTGGGAGCGGCATTAAACAAACAGGGGCAACCAATGGAAGCGATTGGACATCTGAAAAAAGCGTTATCTCTTGATCCAGAATTTTCTATCGCAAATTTTAACCTGGGAAATTCCCTGTATGCGCTCAATCGTCTCGATGAAGCCCAGAAAATGTTTGAACTCTCGCAAAAACAAGGCATCGATTTTCTTTCCATGCATTGGAAGCTTTACGAAATTCATCTAAAAAACAAGAACCCGCTAAGTGCAGAAAAAGAACTGAAAACAATTCTGGAAATCGACCCCCTCAACGAAGAAGCCAAAAAGAAACTTTCTGAACTTCCCGTACTTCATTAATTTTCGCTACATATCCTCGATCACCTTCACCACAACCGAGAAGATGGACATCATGCTCTCTATGGAACATTTGTCCAGCGTGTCCTCCAGCGTGTGCCAGTATGGATAATCGAAATCAATCAAAACCGTAGACGGAATTCCCATTCGGTGAAAGGGGTAATGGTCATCAAAAATCGTATATTTCGTTTTATCTATCAATGACCGGACACCCTGATCTTTTGCGACCCGGTAAATTTTTTCCAGAAAATTCGCACTGCCTTTCAGGGAATGAGTCTCCTTAAAGATCTGCAAATCTTTATCGCCGACCATATCAATCACCAGCACCCAATAAGGCCATTCGGATTTTTCTTTCTCCATCAGTTCCTGAGCTAAGTAGGTCGAACCTAAAAGGTTCAGACCGGACCCCTTGGTGCCAAAATCCTCTCCATCAAAAAACACAAGATGAACCGGCCTTTGAGCAGGATGTTGATTGAGGTATTGGGCAAGCCCCAGTAATACCGCAGTGCCTGATCCCCCATCATTAGCACCCAATATAGGTGTAGACCTATTTTCAGGATCCGGGTCTTCATCAGCAAAGGGCCGGGTATCGAAATGAGCCCCAATTAAAATCGGAGCGCCACCCTGAGTTCCTTGAAACTTGAGTTCCAGGTTCATCATGGGCTGAGAGGTACCCTTTGCGGTGCGAACAAGAAATGGATGTTCAACCACTTCATCGGCGTATTTTTCTCCCACCTTGCGGATCAAATTTATAGTCTTGAGATAACCTTCACTGCCAGGGTTTCTTGGGCCAAAATCGCAAAGTGTTTCCAAGTATCTCCAGACTATTCTTGAATACTTTTCAGAAGCCAAAATATTGCCGAATCCAACCTGGCTCCATAAAAGCACAGAAACCATGATCCCAAATGCCGCAATATATCGAACCTGTTTTAAACGTTCCATAGAGTTATCAATAGTATTAGTAACAGTCATTGGTATTATTCTTTGGCCATTTGCCCACGCCATAATTATTTTCTCTTAACGGACGGCCACAACAAGGCATCCCCATTTTCTTGCCAATTAAAATAATCCTCCAATATAAGAGCGTGATCAAAAGCGATTTTTTCTGGAAGAGTATTTTTTGTGAAAAACCTTGCTTTGAGGGCATCAGAGCCTGCCTGAGGCTTTCCTACTGCTTCGGCGATAAAAACAGTGGAAATGGTATGTTTCCGGGAATCCCGGTCTGGATCAGAATAGGTATGGAACTGTCCCAAAATATTTACATTCAACCCTGTTTCTTCCAAGGCTTCCCGTTGGGCCGCAGATTCAAGTGATTCGCCATAATCGACAAACCCTCCAGGCAATGCCCAACCATGAGGAAAGTTCTTTCGTTCGATTAAAATGAACTCCCTACCCTGTTCGATAATAATATCTACAGTGGGAACAGGATTTTTATAGTTCATAGTTCAAAATACCGCACAGATCAAAACCATTAATTTATTGTTATCTGCGTTCAATCAGGCTAAAATTGGTTTAGATCTTGGGTTCAAAAGTTCAAAAAGCTTTTTAAAAACCCTCCTGACGATAGATAGGAAACCCGATATTTTAAAAGGGTTTCAGGGTAATAAAAAATGTATAATTTATTTATTATTAACTAAAGTATTTCTGCTCGTTTCCGATAAACTAATATAGAAGATCAGGTTTCAACTTGGAGGTTGAAAAAATGTCTCAACTCCCAATTGATTAAATATTAACCTGTTGATTAATAAGCATATAATTAAGGGATAGTGTTATGGAAATTCCTGGTAACGATTTTCGAATTAAAAGCAAAACGATTCAAGACCGGGTCAAGGTTGGAGACAATAAGTCTGCGGCCAAAAGTGGAGGGGGTACCCCATCCACCGGTGGAACCGAGCAAATCGCTATTTCCTCCAAGGCTAAAGACATACAAAAAGCCACAGAAGCGGTCAATACAGCACCGGATATTCGTACGGAAAAAGTAGAACGCATCAAAAACGAAATCGCCAAGGGTGATTACCGCGTTTCAAGTGAAGACTTGGCGGAAAAAGTTCTCGAAAATATTATCACCGAGTCGAAGTTTCTGGGTTAGTTCTTTCCCAAGCCCAACTCCGTTGTTACCTGCGTAAGGACACCCCTCTGCGTATGCTTTCCTACCCATGATTCGCTATACAATCTATATCTGATCCCAGTAATAAGGTTTACTACAGAAGAGCTATTTTTGTTGCGTGGAAGCGATGGGAGTAGGCAGAGTTTTCAAAAACTGTTCGAGTTGGTCAATCAGGGTCTTGACCTCCATGCCGTGCATCAAAGCCCCATTTTCCAGGGTATCAAAATTTACGGCAAAGCAACTGCCACAGGCCATTTGCTTCTCATTGAAAAACCTATTGGCCTCTGGGTAGGCATTTAGAATCTCGTTTATCGTGGTACTATTTTTAATATCCATAATGATTATTCAAATCCTCTTGCCCCTTTAACGAGGTTATGCTAGCATCTAGCCATCTTTAAGACAATATATTTCGGAGAATTTGATGTCCCTAAAATGTGAAGTTTGTGATAAAAAACCCCAGTTTGGCAACAATGTGAGCCACGCGAATAACAAAACCCGCCGGCGCTGGAAACCAAATATCAAGAAGTTGCGTGTTGTGATGAAGGGCTCCATAAAAACTATGAAAATTTGCACTCGTTGCATTAAGTCAGGAAAAATAACTAAAGCAGTCAGGTAACGCTAAGTTCCTGCTCTCCCTCCTGAACCAGTTTTTCGCCTAAGGCCTCCAACCTATCTTTAATCGGTGCATTTTTATTAAAGTCTTTAATTCGTTCAAGGTAAATCACGCCATCTACCTGTAGCATCTTTTCAAGAATTTGATTTAGATGCTCCACATCATGTATTTCGATAGACAAGTCGAAATAAGCCCTCTTATGTGAACCCTGCTGAACATTTGCCCGGGTAATATTGATTCCACATTCTGCGAAAGCTTGGCTAATGGTAGCCAGGATACCAGGCTTGTCAGCGGCAACAATGGCGATATGGGCCTGGTAAATAGTTTTTATTCCCGTATCCCATTCAACACCCACCAACCTTTCTGAATCATTGATAACATTTCCTACACTTGGGCAATCAATATGGTGCACCGTGACCCCCCGGCCTCGGGTGATATAACCAATGATCGGCTCTCCGGGAAGCGGATGACAACATTTTCCAATGCGGATCAAGATATTTTCATTAAAACATTGAACCTTAATCGCGTTGCGGGAAGAATCCGGAGGTGGACTTGCTTTAAGTTTGATCAACGTTTTATCACGCGGCTCTTTTCCCTCCAGCTTTTCCTTGGGAATCAGTTTTTCGATAACATGATAGGGGGACAACTTTCCAATTCCAATTCCTGTCAGTAAGCTATCGGTGGAGTTGAAACCACAGGCTTGAGCGGCTTCTTCTAACGCCTCCCCCCTGATTTCTATAGTCGGATCCAGTCCATACTCGCGTATTTCTTGTTCCAGAAGTTCTTTTCCCAAACTCAAACTTCTTTTACGCTCTTCAGTATTTATATAGTTAGATATCCGACTACGCGCTTTCGATGTTTTAACAAAAGCTAGCCAATCACGACTAGGGGATACCTCTTCGGATGTGTTGATTTCGACCCGATCTCCATCCCGTAATTTATAACGCAGAGGAACCACTTTCCCATTCACCTTTGCGGACTGGCATTGGTATCCAACATCTGTATGAACCTGAAAGGCAAAGTCAACGGGCGTAGCATTATGTGGCAAGGCAATCACGTCTCCTCCCGGGGTAAATACATAAACCGAATCCGGAAACAAGTTCACCTTGAAAGCGTTGAGAAACTCTTTCGGGTTTTTCAAATCCTTCTGATTCTCAAGAAGGTGCCTGACCCATAACAATTGTTGGTTCATGGTTTCTTCGTCATCGCCATCCTTTTCCTTATAACGCCAGTGGGCGGCAATGCCTCCTTCGGATACCTTGTGCATTTCTCTAGAGCGAATCTGGACTTCCACTCTCTCCCCCCTCGGACCAATTACTGTCGTATGAAGGGACTGATACATGTTTGGCTTGGGCATGGCAATATAGTCTTTGAACTTTCCCGGTATGGGTTTCCAAAGGGAATGCACCAACCCTAAAACAGAATAACAATCGCGCAAAGATTCGGTTAAAACCCGTACACCCACCAGATCATAAACGTCCTCAAAACTAATATTTTGATCCAGCATCTTTCTATAGATACTGAAAAATTGCTTGGGCCGACCCGCAACTTTTCCAGGTATTTCTGCCTCCTCCAATTCCTTAACCAAACGGGAGGTGACTTTTTCAACATACTTGTCGCGATAATCCTTACCTTTTGCCACTTTCTCCTCAATCGTCCGATACTCTTCAGGATAAAGATAACGGAAGGAACCATTCTCCAACTCATTTTTCATCCACCCGATACCCAGGCGATTGGCGATGGGTGCGTATATTTCCAGAGTCTCCCTTGCAATCCTCCGCTGTCTTTCTTCTGAAAGAGACCCCAGAGTCTGCATATTATGAGCTCGATCAGCAAGCTTGATCAAAACCACGCGGATATCCCTTGCCATGGCGAAGATCATTTTCCGATAATTTTCTGCCTGGCTTTCTTCATGGCTGGAGAAATGTATTTTGCTGATTTTTGTCACTCCATCCACCAGCTGAAAAATTTCATCGCCAAACAATTCTTTAATTTCTTCTGGAGTTGAAAGGGTATCCTCTATGGTATCGTGCAACAGGCCAGCCGCTACAGTAGTCGCATCCAGCTTGAGTTTTACCAGGTTGTTTGCCACTTCGAGGGGATGGGAAAAATAGGCTTCTCCAGATCTTCGACTCTGACCGCGGTGGGCTTTGGCGGAATAAATATAAGCGTTCAAAATGACGTCGACATCGGCATCAGGCAGATATTCCAATATCGCATCTGTGAGATCTTGAACTTTCATTGCGGAAAAAAACCTCCATTATTTATCCACCCATTCGGCAATCTAAAAACAGGCCGAGGGAGACCCATTAACCCATTAGAATAAGGATACTTCTACAAATTTTCGCTGTCAACGCTCAATCACAACGGAACTCCTTGCCCCTGCACGACTTGCAAGTTAATATTGGACCCATGAAACAAATTCCCCCACCTTCTCTGGACGACCCGATACAATTTATAAAGGGAGTCGGTCCAAGAAAAGCGATTCTTCTAGAAAAACTTCGCCTAACAAGTATAGAAGATTGCCTGTATTTCCTACCCTTCCGATTTGAAGACCGAACCCAATTTAAAAATATTTCTCAGGCTCTATGCGGTGAATACGTCACCCTTACCGGAGAAGTCTTGAATGCGGGAACGATGTTCATGGGACGAAGAAAAAGAGCATTTGAAGTCATCGTTCAAGATAAAACCGGGGTCATTCGAGCCAAATGGTTCCGGTTTAATGAAACTTATATGAAAGAAAAGTTTAAAACCGGGCAAAAAATTATTCTTTCAGGGAAACCCACACTTAATAAACGGTCCGGGCTGGAGATTATCCACCCCGATACGGAACAGGTATCAGGGGAAGATGTGAACTCATTGGAAATTGGAAAGATTGTCCCTGTCTATCATGTTACAGATGGCTTGCATCTCAAATCCATGCGAACCATCATTAAAAATGTTCTCGACAAATACCTGCATCTGATAGAAGAGTTTCTCCCCGATGACCTGATTCGCCGTCATGCTTTTATTTCCCGTGCAGATGCCCTTTCGCAATCCCATTTTCCTCCTCAGGGAACCCCTCTGAATGAGCTGGATAGCTTCAAGACACCGGCACAAAAACGACTCGTCTTTGAGGAATTATTCCTGATCCAGTTGGGTCTGGCATTCAGGAAAAAACATACCGGGGAAATCAATACCGGCACCCCCTTGCAGACCCGGGGAGAACTTATCAGGCGATTTGTAAAACTCTTACCCTTTACTCTAACGGGAGCACAAAAAAGAGTTCTCAGTGAAATTATGGAGGATCTTGAAAAAGAAAAGTCCATGAACCGTCTGATTCAAGGTGATGTAGGAAGCGGCAAAACCATTGTCGCCCTCACCGCCCTGCTGACAGCGGTGGACAATAAAATGCAATCGGCGTTAATGGTTCCAACAGAAATTCTGGCAGAACAACACTATTTAAATATCCGCCCCTATTGTGAAAGTTTAGGCATAGAACTCAGCCTGATAACCAGTGCGCTTAAGGGAAAGGATCGACAAAAGCTTTATGAAAATATTCGCACTGGAAAAACACAAATAGTCGTTGGGACCCACTCCCTGATTCAAAAAGATATCCAATTTAAAAAACTTGGGCTGGCAGTGGTTGACGAGCAACATCGGTTTGGCGTCCTGCAAAGAGATGCAATGGGTAAGAAAGGCGATCATCCCCATCTTCTCATTATGACTGCCACACCCATCCCAAGATCTTTAGCACTCACCCTCTATGGAGATATGGATGTGTCGCTTTTGGATGAGTTCCCTCCCGGACGAAAGAAAATCGCCACTGAACTATTTTATGAGAATAGACGGGAAAGGGCCTATGGGATATTAGAAAAACAACTACAACAAGGCAGACAGGCTTTTGTGGTTTGCCCGTTAATTGAAGAATCCGATATCATGGACCTCAAAGCCGCTGTTACAGTCTTCGATTTTATCCAGAACCGATTTCCAGATTACGCCGCATGTATAATTCATGGAAAACTTAAAAAAGAAGAACGTCAGGAAATCATGTCCAGATTCCTCAAAAATGAAATTCAAATTCTGGTTTCCACTACAGTTATTGAGGTAGGCATTGATGTTCCAAATGCTACGGTAATGATCATAGAGCATGCCGAGCGATTTGGTCTCGCCCAACTCCATCAGTTGCGGGGCCGTGTAGGCCGGGGAGCCCATTCTTCGTATTGTCTTTTGATGGCCTATCATCCCGTAACTGAAGAAGGTCAGGCTCGAATGAAAGCCATGCAAAACTCCGGTGATGGTTTCGTCATCGCTGAAGAGGATTTAAAAATACGTGGCCCAGGAGACTTCATGGGAACCCGACAATCAGGAATGCCGCTTTTAAAAATAGCCAATTTACTTCGCGATATTAGAGTGTTGGATACAGCCCGAAAAGAAGCTTTCCACCTCATTGATCGAGACCCTGGCCTCACAGCACCAGAACACCAGCCATTAAACAAAGCTATTCACCGATTTCTCGGTGATTATCTGGAATTAATGCAAATTATTTAAGAAAATCCCAATAACTTTCCGAGAATATGACTCCCTCCTAAAAAATTACCCCCCCCAATGAGGGATTTAATCGCCATTTTGGTCGCTTAATTTAATTACTCATTATTTGCTAATCATAGCATTTATCGCTTCCAATAGCTTTACAAGGATTGTAATATATTCTTACACCAAACTAGAAAAAGAAACACAGCAATGATCGACTCTAAAGCACTGCCCGAGTTCAAGTCGTATATTGAAACTTTGGCAAACCAGTTAGACCTTTTTGAAACAAAGGTCAAAGACACTCCCGATATTGAGCCTGGAGAAAAAGGCCCAGAAGAAGAGAGGGCGCGAATTTTATCTGTGCTCAATTCCTATAAGAAAAAAATCAAGGATATCGAACAAGAAGCCAGTGGTCCGCTTTGTAGAAATGGAACCGAACCCATTGACTTATTTAGAGTTCTAGAAGGGCTAAAAGTAATAGACAAAACATTCATAGATATGAAAAAGGATATTGAACAAATAGCCGATGATCAGTATGAATGTAAATTGGAAATCTATAAACAGGAAGTTTTTAAATCTGCCGACCTCATTCTCGCCTCCTTTGACTTTGTCCTTCCCAATATCCGGTATGAATTGAGTTACATGGAAAAATTTTATCGAGAACCCGGAAATATGGGAAAGACCGTGATCCCCGAATTAAATGAACTGGTTAACGATCTGGAAGAGCACGAAATTACTCTCGATGAATTTTTCAATGGTTACGGTTCTGGCGAAAACAAAACCCTGGGTTATAACGTATTACGAATGAAGAACGGACTTTTTTCCAAGTACCAGTTCTTTGATAACCCCCCCGAATCCTATAAAGAGCTCAATGACATTTACTATCAGATCTGCAAGTTAATGGAGTTCTTTTTAAAGGATAAAAGAGCGGAACCTGAATTAGGCAAGTTTTATTTCCAGATCAAGGAAATGAATATGCTGATTTCACGCATGAGCGATATTTTTGATACAGGGGATTTCTTAACCTCGCTTTTAAAGAAATCAAAAAAGAAATATTCGTACGTGGATGAGGTGAGAAAATCCGTTGCACTTTTGAAAAAATTCGATGAAATTAAAAAATCACTTATCGTTTACAATGAGAGAGAAATCAAACGTGTGCAAGGTATTTTAGAGAAAAAACTATCCCAGGATGCAGAAAAAACCAGGATTAATACCATTATGGATGAAACCTGGAATTGTATCAAAGCTGGGGAAATCCATTTTTCCAGGCTCGATATGATTTTTTCGAAATTACTTAAAAAGAATTTCAATATAGTGGTTCGGGAAAAAGATGCCGAAGACATTACAATAGTCATTACCCCTCATCATGAAAAAAAGTATGGACGGGATATCCTGAACCGTATCAACATCATCATTCAGGAAATAGATTTTTGGTATCCACCCAACGAAAAACAACTACTGTTTCAAAGCATCGCTAAAACTACCGAAAAAATTCAAGCCGATCAGCCCTTGGATAAAAAAGAATTTTTGGAAATGATGCAAAGTTATGACAAGAGCATGGAAAAAAACAGCAGAAAATCCTATCCTAATAAAGTTAAAGAATTGGCAAGCATTTATTCTGCATTCAAAAAACTGTTTCCAGGAAAAACACAACAGGTAAAACTGGAAAAAAGGCTGATGAACGAAAAAATCTGGGAAGAAATTTCCGAAGATCAGGATAAAGTTAAAAGGAATATCGCCGTCCTATCGTCTGACAACGCATCGATGAAAAAAAACGTCAACAAATTTCCTTTCTTGCAGGTCGCTACTGAGCATCTCTCCCAATTACTCTATGACCTCTCCATGCAGATGTTTATTTTATTTGAAGGGGTTGATACCCGAAGCACCACCAATATGACCAATATCCTCTCTACCTACAACGAATTTCGCGACTGCCCCAGTCTTTGGGCGGCATTTTCACATTACTACTCTAAGACCAGCATGCAAAACTTGAGCGTCAACGAAAAAATAATGATCGAATTGACCCGTGAACCGCGATGTCAGGCCAGACTGAAAGAACTCTTTAAAAACGATGACTGATCTTGCTCAAACTTTATCCTGAATTTAAATTTATTGTAACTTTTCATCGATCCACCCTCACCGGTCTTTGGTGAGGTCCAAATAATACAGAAGAACCTGCTACCCATTACACCAGTGGTGAGAAGTCATTTCGTCATTAATGACGACTTTTAAATATGCCACTGCAATTAGACGCAGATTAAAACAAGGCACTCGATTATGCCGACTCTATATTTCAGCCTCAGCAATCCCGAATCTAAAGCCACAGTCGAAAATATCATTCGAGAATTTCAAATTAGTTTGGAGGCCAAGTGTATTGGCCTTGAAATTGCCGAAGTATTCTCACAATCATATATACGAAGAAATATTTCCCTATGCGATGCATTGATAATTATTATTTCCAGAACAGAGTTCTCCACAAGAAACCTGACCCTGCCCATAGATGAATCTGTACTCAGCGAGCGCATCCGTTTTGAAATCATTTCTGCCATAAATCTCGACCTTTTGATTATCCCAATCCTGTTGGATGACGCTGTGCTCTCGCAAAGGGAAAACCTTCAAGGAGCAATAAAGCATCTTTGCAATTGCACCTCCTACACATTACGCAGTGCTTTCATACAAGAAGATATTCAGGCGGTTCTGGAGAGTATTGAGGAAGAACTAAATTTCAAAAAGGAAGTGGAAGAAAAACTGTCCCTGTCCGCTGAAGAAAGTTTTCAGAGACTTGCTGGTTACGATGCTAAACCGGATAAACCCCGTAGTCTTGAATCTTCCAACTCATTCGAGTTACGCAGGGTCGTGGAAGCCGAATCTATTTTTCTAAAAAAAGCCCGGGCGGTTGGAGATAAAAATGCAGAAAAAAATGCCCTCTCAGCCCTTGCCATGGCTTATAGTCGGCTCGGGCAAACACTAAAAGCCATCGATTTTTTTCTCCAGGAACTAGATATAGCCAAAGAGGTGGGAGACTGTGAAGAACAATGCAATTTGCTCGCCAACCTCGGTGATGCGTTTGCCATTTCAGGGAATTTCCATCAAGCTCAAAAATATTTTGAGGAGCAAATGACCCTCGCTCAGGCAAAAGGCTTTGTTACTCTTGTTGGTAGTTCATATAATGGTTTGGGGTTCACTTATGTCAAGCAAAGCAACATAGAAAAGGCCATTGAATGCTATTTAAAAGCTTTGGCTAGCTACCGCCAACAAAAGAATCACGATAAGGAACTGGAACTGCTTGTCGGCATAGGTCTTAATTACCAGAAATTGAAATTATGGGAGCAAGCAACGGAATATTTTACCCAGGCTCTGGCCATCGCAAAATATGTTGAGAACAGGAAAGAAGAAACCCATATCCTGATCGATTTGGCCGAGAACTATCAACATCTCGGAAATACAGAACACATCAAACCTCTTCTGAAACAAGCCGAAGAAATATTGAATGTCCGCAACGCCACTTGGGCTCCACCTCTCATAAAAAGGCTGATCACTTTAAAAGAATCGCTCACCCCGAAATAACAGCTTATCCCGGAAACGCATCTATCATCAGCACATTGACAGATTCGCATTGCAGACCTAGATTAGTCTTGCAGAACTATTTCATTGGAAGGTAGGTGAATTAAAGTGGAAAAAATCATCAACTATATGGCTGAATCCCTTTTAAGCATCAATCCCACCGCAAGTGTTCTGGAAGCAACTCATACCATGCACGATAATAAAATCCATTCACTGCTGGTAGAAGAAAGCGGGGAGTATATCGGAATTATCACCAATACCGACATCAGCAAAAAAGTGGTCTCTGAAGATCTGGATCCCGAAAAAATTCAGGTCGCAGATGTTATGAATTTTCCTCTCACCAAGCTGGAAAGTCAGGAAAGCATGGAAAAGGCCGCTCAAGTCATGCGCGATCATGGCACTCACCATCTGGTCGTGACAGAACATGGACAAATGCTGGGAATCTTATCCATTACAGACTATCACAATTATCTGGTCAAAAAGCATCCCAGGTAAGAAGCTCTTAATAAACCCAGACGATTAGAATAATACCGCTACTCCACAACCAGAGTCTGAAGTTTGGGGAAGGCGGTCGATTCTTTGAGTTGTTTTTTACCCTCATCGGTCAAGCCGCTACCAAATATCTCAAGCAATTCTAACCCAGCCAGGGAGTTGCTTTCGGCGAGTGCTTTAGCTCCTGCATCACCAATATTATTCTGAGCCAAGTCCAAACTTTTTAAATTAACCAGAATGGTGGAACTGGCAATAGCTCTAGCCCCTTCGGCACCCACCTTATTTTTCCAAAAATTAATAAAACTCAAATAGGAAAAATTGGCAGAGCCCGCTATAGCTATCGCTCCGGCATCTCCAATATCGTTTCTTTCAAGATGCAGTTCCTTCAAGTTTGTGATTATTGAGGAGCCTGCCAGAGCCTGGATTCCCTTATCAGTAATCTCATTTCTCTCAAGGTTCAATATTTCCAGGTCAATCAGATCAGGGCAATTAGCCAGGTATTTCAGGCCTTCATCTCCTATATATTTTAATCGCAAATCCAGAACCGTACCATTCTGGCCCAAAAGCTTCTTTACCAATACATCTACAGGATCATCATTAAAGGGTTTGTTCATTCCATTATCCTTTTTTCTTTTTTGATTTTTGTTTAGCGTCTTTATGCTTTTCCATATTATCCACTCGGTCGCGCAGAGATTTATTCTCTGTCATCAAGTCATCGAGATCTGACCGTATCAACTTCATTTCCTTCGGTTTTTTAGCCGTCTCAAAAAGGCGAACAATTGTTTCTTCGGCCCTCCGCTTCAAACGGCCATCCGTTTCACCCTCTGCCACCCTTCGTAAGGTAGGAATTGCTGATATTTCTTCCAATTCTCCCATAGCATGAATAGCCGCCAGTTTACCTCGAAATGTTGCAGAAGGAGTCCCTCGCGTTTCCCTTGCAAATCGCTTAAGAGCATTGATGGCTTCCGGCTTGAGGTGTTCAAACCTCCCGGCAAGCTTTGCTAATCCCTGCACCGCAGAAAATCGGCTGTTACGGGGTGCACCATAATCAGCACCCTGTAGTAGGGTTGCCCACGCCCCCTCTTCCTCTAAATGAGCCAAGGCTCTAAAAATTGCAGATCGCCCTATATCATTGTGAGAAGGCCTGTCCAAAAACTTTTCCAGAAAGGAACGGCAATTTTTTGCTTTAATTCGACCTAGAGAGGACAATGCCTCTGCCTCGACCCTGTATGAAGGATCACCCTCAGCTATTTTCTTTAAGGCACGAGCGACTTTCTCATCCCTCATAAACTCACCCAGAGCTTGAACGATACCTCGACGAATTTTTGCATCAGGAGTATTTATCTCCTTGAGCAGTGCATCGCGGGCAGACTCTCCACCTATCTTTCCGAGAGATTTAGCGATACGATGCGCCACACCCCAATGAGTTTCTTTTTTGAGGCTTTGGCTGAGTACCTTGATATCGGCCCCCTTGGAAGCAAGGCTTTGAGCCGCTTCTATCCTCCCAATTGGATCTTTATCTCTCTTCAACTGCTCATGCAGAAGAGAGCGGGAAATTTCCAACTTCACTTTTTTGGCCGGGCATTCGTAATCCGGGTCTAACCTGAAATATAACGGTTTGGATTTGAGATGGAAACAAAACTTCTCCTCTTTATTTTTAATTTCCAGCGGAAACTTTTCACTACCTCGGGAGGTGTAAAATTCAATCTTCAAGGGAAGTTTGAATAACATCTCCTCATCTTTTTTCTCGGCCTTTTGTGTTTGTTTAACGGTCACCTCTGCCATATTTGAAACCGAACCCCATTGGTAACCCACCTCCAAAATGGGATATCCACCACGAAAAATCCATTGATCCATCCATTCGTCAAAATTCCTTCCGCTAACTTCTTCAAGAC
Organism: Nitrospina sp.; assembly: GCA_018664975.1. Classification (GTDB taxonomy): domain Bacteria; phylum Nitrospinota; class Nitrospinia; order Nitrospinales; family VA-1; genus LS-NOB. Next base: position 14,712 of record JABIXH010000155.1, read on the forward strand.
ACCGGACCAGATCCACAGTTTCCACCAGCCCATACTCATGACGTTTCAGGAACCGTGTCAGAGCTTTTCGAAAAAGAGACTCCCCTACAATAGTTTTCAAATAATGAAGTCGTACAGCTCCTCCAGGATAAAGATGAGCATCGAACAAATCTATGGGCTCTTTATAGACATGGGTAACGATGGGACGGCGGTAACGTACATCTTCACTGAAATACGTTTCCGCATCCTCCAGCAACTGATAACGGAATTCATCCTCTCCTTTTGATTCCCGGGTGTAGAGCGCATCAAAATAAGTTGCGAATGACTCATGCAACCATGCATGCGACCAGGTCCTCGCTGTAACAATATCCCCAAACCACATATGGGCGGCTTCGTGGGCTACCAGGCCATTAGAATCCATATCCAGTCTGGCCCGGTCATCGTGCAAAGTCAGGTCTGTCTGGGTGGTTACAGTAAAATTTTCCATGCCCCCAAACACAAATTCAGGAACTGCAATCTGAGTATAATGCTTATAGGGATAGGGGTAACCGGTGTAATCAGAAAAAAAACGGATGATTCTGCCAGTATCCTTAAAGGCATTCAGTCCTTCTCTATCCCGACCTTTTTGCACATACCATTTAATATCCACTCCCCCCAGACGACTCTTATGCTCAGAAAAATCTCCCGCGACAATAGAAAGAAGGTAAGTCGAGTAAGGAATTTCTAATTTATAATGGTAAAAGGATTCCTTAGCGCTTTCCCTTTTTTTCATAAGTTTGCCGTTAGACAAGCCAAACATTCCTTTTGGCAAATGGAGCTTAACTTCTGTAGTTTGCTTAAAGTTTGGCTGGTCAAAACATGGAAAATAATATTTTGAATCCTCATCCTGTCCTTGAGTCCAAACTGTTTTGAACCGGTCAGGATATTCTTCATCTGGTTTTGTGAAATAAATTCCTGCCGGAGGGCGAGCGACAGAATGAAAAATTTTCACTTGCACAATCCCACCATATTTAAGTGGCTTACCCAAGGAAATGATTACCTGATCGCCAGTATTTTCAAATGCTAAAGAACGACGGCCTAACATAACCTTCTCTATATCCAGATTCGCCGCGTCAAACGCAATTTCTTTAACATCATGACCATTGACCTTCAGGTCGTAAGTCGTGTTTCCCCATACCTGCTCTTCTTCCCAGTCAAAATTAAGCTCCAGCAATAGATGCTTGGGGAGTAAAGGAGTGTCTGGAGCAAAATGTGGACTCGCCCCTTTTTGGGCAAAAGCTTTACGGTCCAGGATACCCCAATGTTCAGACTCACCATTTTGAAAATGGCATTTACAATATCTAACAGTACTCATTGAGTTAAATTCATTAAAACTTTGATATTACTTACAGTGAAGGATCATTTTATAAGGCTTGTCCACAATGTCAACCCACCCAATCCTGTGGAGGAAAATATCGTATGAGTCCATCGAGCCAGCAAATTTTATGCTCGTCATTAAAATTATTGTTCATTGCCTCTAATTTAAATCGCTCCAATGATTTCATGCTCAGCAGGGGTGCGCCCGGTGGTATTTTTGTGCGACAATGTGTATAGGTAGCTTTGACCAACTTTAATCGTATTTATGGAAAACTCCACACAGAATCTTGATGCGCAAGTCCTTTCCCAAGTTTCTACCTTGAAGATTACAGCTATGAATCTGGTAGAAGGACTGCTAACAGGGCAACATCGCAGTCGCCACAAAGGGTCTTCGGTGGAGTTCGCAGAATATAAAGATTATTCCCCGGGAGATGAAATCCGCCATATCGACTGGAAGGTGGTGGGAAAAACCGATAAATATCATGTCAAACAATTTGAACAATCAACCAATCTTAAATGTACGATTTTACTGGACGCAAGCGGTTCCATGGGATATCAGTCGCCCTTTCAGGATCAAGTTTCTAAAATGGAGTATGCCCGTAATCTGGTAGCAACGCTTTCCTATTTGCTATTAAAGCAGTTTGATGCCGTGGGACTTACCCTGTTCAACGACAAAATTATTGAACATATTCCTCCCCGTTCTAAAGCTTCCCATTTCCAGCATATTTTGCATGGCTTAGTCAATATCTCGCCGGGGGGAACTACCCAAATTGCTGATGTCCTCGGAGGACTTTCTGAAAGATTACCAGGAAGAAGTATGCTCATTCTGGTATCTGATTTTTTTGCCCCAAACCAGGACCTCCGGAAAAGCTTGAAACTCCTAAGTTCAAGAGGGATTGAGGTGATTTTGTTCCATATTTTACATCCTGATGAAATTCATCTGCCCTTTGAAGGGGATGTCGTTTTCGAGTCACTGGAAGATGGCTCTACCCTGGGGCTTGATCCACAAGACATTTGCGATGAGTATCAAAAATTAATTCAAGAGCAAATAAATAGTTTCAAAAAAGACTGCAACGGGCTCGGTGTTGACTATATATTTCAGGACACTTCTGGACCATTAGATCAGGCATTGAGTTATTATTTGCTCAAGCGAAAAAGTCTTACCAAATTATGAGCCTAAATTATTCCTCTCCCCTGTTTTTGTTTGGCCTGCTGGGGATTTCCATCCCCATTCTGATTCACCTGTTAACCCGTAGGCAACAAAAGCAAATTCGGTTTTCAGCGGTTCATTTGCTCACCCAGTCACAAAAGCGTTCGACCCGAAAATCCCGACCCAACAGATTATTATTACTTATTGCTCGTTGCCTGGCTATCGCCCTGTTCAGCCTTGCCTTGGCAGACCCTTTTTTTTCTTTCAGACAATCAGAGGCTTTTCTTTCAGGTTCTCCCGCATCTACCGTATTTATCCTGGATGATTCCTACAGCATGGGGAAAAAATCTGACAAGAAACTACTTTTTGATCATGCTATCGATTTTATTTCTGATCGGGTCAAGCAGGCTCCGGATAAAAGCCAGTTCAGCCTTGTTCTTGCATCGTCCCCAACAAGAATTGAACAGGACTGGACCTCAGACAAAACTACTTTTGAAAAAACACTTGGGTCACAGTCCCTCTCCTTCCGCACAACCAGTATTGGAGATGCTATCTACCTGTCCATCAAACTTCTCGATTCCGCGAAACATGAAAAAAAGAAAATTTCAGTACTGACCGATCTAGATAAAAATGGATGGAAGGAAGAAGCTTTTCTCAAGCTTCCAGATTTAAGCCCCTATTCGATTAAATTGCTGGATTTTTCAAGCCTGCAACCTGACGACAATAAGGGAGCGATCAGGAACGTACAGATATCCCAAGAGTTTCTTACCCAAAGTCGATTGCTAAGAGTGCAGGCAGAAATCAAAAATTTTTCCAGTACTTTGATCCGTATGCCCCTATCTTTTTTTCTCGAAGGAAAAATCATAAAGGAAGAACTGCTAAACCTTCCTCCAGGGCAAAATTATTCCCATGAGTTTTCTTATCCATTAAGGAGAAACCAACCTCTTAATGGAAGAGTCCAGATTTCCGAGGATGCATTAACTTCCGACAATTCCCGATATTTTTCTTTTCATCCCAGTCAGAATATCAAGGTCCTCGTGGTCGATGGAGACCCTGAGACGATATCTCACCAAAGCGAATCCTTTTATCTTGAACGGGCTCTCAATCCTTTTTCAGTGTCTCTGTCACATATTGACCCTACTATTTCCACCCTGGCCGAACTTTCTTTGCGTAACCTGTCCGATTTTTCCGTCATCATTCTGGCTAACGTTCGCGAACTTTCTCCGGGTTATGAACTGGAACTTGAAAAATTTGTTTTAAATGGGGGCGCCCTGTTATTCGGCGTGGGGAGCCAGGTAAACCCTAAATATTTTAACGAACACTTAGGAAATCTATTCCCCGTCAAACTTGATTCCTTATATCAAGTCCAGGATGAACCTCTGCATCTTTTGCTAAAAAATAATGCACACCCGGTAATGAAAGTTTTTTCCCCCAAGGAGCTTACAGAAATGAGGGACATTAACTTTGATTCCATTTACACCATTAAAGCAAGGGAAGATAAAGTATTCAAAGTGGGAGCCTGGTTTTCCAAGCAACATCCTGCAGTGATCGAATCAAAAGTAGGAAAAGGTATTAGTGTATTATTTTTGAGCTCGCTGGATAGAGATTGGAACGATTTTCCAATTCAGCCAACGTTTTTACCCTGGATCCAGAGATGGACACAGTATTCCGCCCGGGGACTGGATAGTATTTTTGGACAAAACTTGTTAGTGGGTGAACCTTTTCGAAAAAGCACCTCGGATTCCAAAGAAAGATGGATGGTTCGTTCACCAGATAGAGGTTTACACTTATTAAAGGACGAGGTATTTGCAAATACTTTTCAACCCGGGAACTATCATCTTTTTTCTTTCTCCTCCAGCGAAACCAAAACTGAACTGTCGAAGACTCTGAATAAACTTCCAATTGGAGCGGAACCAGCAGGTAGTTTCACCGTAAACATTGATATTCAAGAATCAGAACCGGGAAAAATATCCCAAAATGAAATTCAGCATTTTCTTGAAGGTATGAAAATAGAAATTCTGGAACCCTCTTCCCAAGCCTCCAAACCTCAAGGCTCCGAGGGAACATCTCTGGCAACACCCTTATTCTTATTGGTCGCGGGAATGCTTCTTGTTGAAGGATGGATGCTTAGAAAGGAGTAACAATCCTATTCTTCTCTTTGACGATACAATAATTTTTTATTCGACAGGGCAACTTGGTTATTTATGGCTTCTCCCATCATACCAAGTGGCATGGAAGCACTCGCAACCAAAGAATCTAAAGCTGTCTGTGGCATTGAAGGCACTGAGGTTTTGCCAGGACTTTCTACGAAGACAGCTCCTGCCCTTGCCTTGATAGATCCTGCACCCCGCGCTCCATCACGACCCAATCCTGATAACACAACAGCGACACAAAACTCACCGAAAACACTACCAGCACTTTCAAAAAGAATATCTGCTGAAGGTCTAATAAAATTTTCCTTTGGATTCAGGTTCAAACCAATTGTTACTGGAGGGGGGTTGATAACCATATGGTGATCACCAGGGGCAAGATAGATATGACCCACTTCCGGCTGAAGGTTTTCTGAGGCGATATGACACGGGAAGCCGGTTTCCTGCCGAATCTGTTTGGCTAAAAGCTCCGTCATCCATTCCGGACCATGCTGGACTACAAAATAAGAGGCAGGGCAATCCTTGCTGATGGACTCAAAAAGTTTGGGAACTTGCAAAGGCCCGCCTGTGCCCGCAGTGATTACAACTCCAACAAATGGAGGGAGACCATTAACCCGAACCGGCTTTATAACACTCACCTCAGGCTCGGGTTGTGTAAACCGGGCAAACCCATCGGACAAGACTCGAACCACATCTGAGGATTGATAAGGCTTGAACAATAACTCATCGGCACCCGCCTGTAGAACCTGTTGACGTGAGGCTTCATCCCCGATCGCAGTAATCATCAGAATTAAGGGTGCTGTTTCAATTTCCGCCCGCACTCTCTGAATCAGGGTCACTCCATCCATTACCGGCATCATCCAATCTGTCAGGAGAGCATCAAACTGGTTGCCGCGTAACCTTTCAAGGGCTTCTATACCATCCCCAACCACCTCCACCGTATGTTCGTTATTTTTGAGGATACTTTCTAGAAGCCGGGCATTATCCAGATCGTCTTCGGCAATAAGAATTTTCATTTTTTACTCTCGAATACAGGAACTCGCTGACTCTGTTTCTTTCGCACTCTAAATTCACCTTCTGATATAATAATTATAAAGTCCCTTAAATTTTAACTTTCTGGTTTATATGTTTCATAAAAGATTTGCAAACATCGCTATTCAAATTTTTGTCTTAGCTTTCATCTTACAACCGATAAACACCTTCAGCAACCCCCCGTTTGGGGGAAAGATTGAAGCTCGACTCTTAGAAGTCCAAAGTAACGTTACTACCCAGCCCGACCTACTGGATACTCTTCTAATGGTTTCCAAGCACTGGAAACCTTCCCTGGACCTGTCTCTTCTGGAAAAAGAGCTGGAAAAATTAACGCTTTTGACCCGGGAAAAGCTGAAGAAACACAATAAACCCGAAGACACAATCAGAGTCCTGCGAACTGTCATACATGACGAAATGGGCTACGATTATACCAATCAGGTAGATGAAAGAGGAGTCCCAATTAATCCCGAGGAACTTTTTCTTCACGGCCTTTTGAATACACAAAAAGGTTATTGCATGAACCTGTCCCTTTTATACTTAATTCTTGGGCAAAAACTTGAACTCCCTCTATATGGCGTTGCACTTCCAAATCATTTTTTTGTTCGATACGAAAAAGAAGGCCTTCGAATAAATATTGAAACAACGGAACGGGGAGCCTCCTATCCTGACAGCTTCTATCAAAAAAGATTTGGTACTTCGGAAAATAATATTAACTCTTATTTCATGAAAAACCTGAATGCCCGGCAAACTCTTGGGGCTTATTTTTCCAATGTTGGAATGGTTTATTATCAGAACCAAAAACCTGAAAGAGCCATATTTTATTTAGGTTTATCTACCAGCATTAATCCACAGTCGATTGATGCACAAAACAACCTGGCAAATATTTATTCAGAACAAAAGCAACCACAACTGGCCATAAAGCATTATAACCTGGCTTTAAAAGCCGAACCTGAAAACACTTCCACTTTATTTAATCTCGGCCTGGTTTTTCAGGAAATCGGCGACTCAACTCAAGCGATCAACGCATTTTTGCAAGTGGTTCAAATGGATTCCGGTTTCAGTCCCGCTCATAAAATGCTGGCCAACCTTTACTTGAAGAATAACCGGCTCACTTCCGCCCTGCTACACCTTAAGATTCTTGTCCGAATCCAACCTATGAATTTGCAAAACCATCTTAATATCGCTTCAACTTACAGAAGTATGGGGCTACAAAAATTATCTATTGAAACACTCAAAAAAATTCAGGCCCAGTTTCCAGACAACACTGAAATTCACAAAGGACTCGCTGAATCCTATTACAAATCCAAAGATTTCCAACAATCCATCACGCATTACCGTTTTCTCATAGATCAGGACCCAACCCAGTTGCGCAACTACGTCCAGCTTGGATGGACTTATTACCGTCTCGATGATTTACCCATGGCTTCAGCCTGGACACTGCGCGGCCTGAAAAAAAGTAAGGAGGAAGGTCAGTTCAAGCCCCTTGCGGAAATGAATCTGGGGTTTTATTCGCTCCTGCAAAAAAATTATGATCCCGCCAAGGAGTGGTATGAAAAGGTTCTTTCGCATAATCCGCCAGCAATTGCCCAAGGCATGATTCAGGATATTGAAGAAGTACCTGCAAGCTACTCCGATAGAGCAGATTTGCAATTTTTTAAAGGATGGATTTTTTACAAATCCCGCCAGCTCAAGCAATCCAGGGATAGTCTGCAAACTTACCTGCAGATGGAACAAAAAGGTCCCTTTAGTGAAGAGGCCAGAGACCTGTTAAAATTACTGACTTCAGAAAATGGGAGAATTAAGGGAATCACTTTCCGCCCCCGAAAAAGTTCCGTTGAGGCAGATGAGACGATGGCCCTCATCCCCTCCGGATTTTTCATAATGGGCTCCAACAATTCTCTGGAAGATGAAACACCAGAGCATCGTGTATATCTTGACGAATATTGGATAGACAAATATGAAGTGTCCTCTGAAAAATTTGCCGAATTTCTGAACGATGTGGACAATGTAAAAGGATATTATCTTGATAATAAGTTTGGAACACTATTCTTTAAAGATCGTTTCTATCCCCGGCCTGGACTTGAAAATCACCCCATTAATAATGTCACCTGGCAGGCGGCGAATGAATATTGCAAATGGAGAAAAAAACGCCTCCCCACAGAAGCCGAATGGGAAAAAGCCGCCCGTGGCACTTCAGCCCAAATTTTCCCATGGGGCAATGGCCCCCCATCCCCCGCCCTGGCCCGTTATTTTCAGACCTGGACGCAGGAAGAAAAACACCACGTCATGGTGCCGGTTCAGGCCTTTCCAGAGGGCCGAAGTCCCTTTGGACTCCATAACATGGCGGGAAACGTTAAAGAATGGGTGGACGATTGGTATGATCGCGAGTATTATAAGGAACAATCGGAATATGCAAACCCCAGAGGACCTATTGGAGGGGAATTTAAAGTTGTTCGTGGCGGATCATGGCGGGATTTGACAGGCTTTATTTATTCATCATTCCGCAACTCTGGAAACCCTAAAAGCCGCATGGATGACTATGGATTTCGTTGTGCTAAAAATGCCGCCCCGGCCTCAGGCGATAAAAAATTAACAAACCGGGTGGTACCCCAAAACAAAGGTTAACCCCCCCCTTTACTATTACGACATGATTGGTGCAATTGAAATACTGATTATCGCGGTGATCTTCGGGATCATCTATGGCCGCGATGCTATCGATAAAACTTTCCGCAAATCCGCCAATGAAGGTGTTGTAGAAAGCATGGCTGGCGATCTGAAAGAATACTACCAGGAAGATCCAAAACGTATGGTGAAGTTAGGAGCTATGATCGTTGGCGCAATCGCGTTTCTGGTCACGGGTGCTTATTGGGCGATCACTCGAACCGACTTCCTGAAAATGATCGGTCTCGATCAATAATTAAATCCGTTATCCCGAACATGAATATAAGGGTCTCCCCCTTTAAGAGATTTCCCCGCTACAACTTCTCCCACGTAAAGAACATGGTCACCAGTCTGCATGGCTTGAGCCACTTCGCATTCCAAATAAGCCACTGCGTCACTTAAAATACGAATGCCTTCAAAACCCTTGCGGGTTTTAACGCCTTTAAAAATATCTTCAGGCGGACGGCTGAAATGCTTTAAAAGAGACATGTCATCCTTAGGCAAAACGTTTACGATGAAAGCACCGGACCCTTCCACCAAAAGCCGGGCGGCCCGCAATGTCCCTAACGCAATGGTTACGGCAGGCGGGTCAAACGAGCACTGGTTAACCCAACTTGCCAGAACCGCATCTTCTTTATCTTCACATTTAGCCGTCACCACATAAAGACCACTGGCAACCCTGCCCAACGCCTTTCCCACTTGTTTCTTATTTTTCACAACATTCTCCTATATTTTTTAATCCAGAATTTTATAGTCATGGCAAAATCCTCACCCAATATATGTAAACGAATGGAACTCGAAACGTAATACAACGTTCAGTATAAGTCAATAAGGTTGAACGAAAGTAACAGCGCCACCTATCAACCACTCCGGATTCCGCTTAAAGAGTGTTCTGTATCTTTAAAATTTTATTAAATCCAGACAACGCTTTTATCAGACTCGAAACAGAAAGCTTTCCCTGTGAAAGCAGAATTTCCCCAATGAAATTACTCGGGTGGTTCTGAGAAAGCACCAGTTCATCCACCTGCAAAACCGTTAACATATCCAGACCTACAGCAATTTCTCCAAACCTCTTACCCTTTTGACTCGCCTTGTATTGACTCCTCAATATTTTAAAAATCCCTTTGCGAGAAACCCACCCTCTTTCCATTGCCAGTTCGCCTAGTGTGGGCCTAAGAGTTTGTTGCTCCCGCAGAGCACTTTCCAGTTCTTCAGCGGTTACAAATTCGTTTTCTAAAAGATAAGTTGAAAAATGCATCTTTTCTCTCATCCGATTATTTAACCCCAAACGAAAATACCCCATCCCAATCTTCCCGGGGTGGGTGAATTTGAAAAGTTATGCAACGTTCAAAAAAGGTCAGCGAAGGCCCATCCGTTTCATCAAAGCTCAAGGCCTTTTCAAACCACTCTGCCGCTTCGTTCCATTTCCTAATATTGTAAAGGTTATAACCCTCATTATAACATTTCAGAACCTGTTCCTGTTTTGCATCAATGGCACCTTTATGTGCCAGAAGCTCATATATTTTGACCGGCTCTTTTTTCCCAACAACGCGAATTCGATCCAGTTCCCTTACTTCTACAAATTCCTTCGCCTGTTCATAAGTGAACCCGCTAATCATGGTTTCTGTCTTGTATTGTTTATTCACCCCCTCTAACCGGGCGGCAAGGTTTACTGAATCGCCCATCATGGTATAGTCCATACGAGTCTTTGAACCCATATTTCCAACAACCGCAGGCCCTGTATTGATGCCTATTCGCATATACAATTCTGCTTTCCCTTCTTTCTTCCATCCTTCCCTGAGCTGGGCAAGACGCTCCTGCATTTCCAACGCAACCAGGCAGGTACGCCGGGCATGATCCTTATGGGAAATAGGGGCTCCAAAAAAAGCGATGATGGCATCGCCTTCAAACTTATCTACCGTTCCCTCATATTTTTTGATGATATCTGTCATTTCTGTTAAATAATCATTAAGCAGAAGGACCAGATCCTCAGGGGATAGCTTTTCTGAGATGGAAGAAAACCCGGCAACATCCGAAAAAAAAGCAGTCAGCTCTTTTCGCTCACCGCCCAATTTTAAAAGGCTGGGATTATCCACCAGTTGATTCACTACCGCAGGTGCCAGGTATTGACTGAATGCGCCCTTGATAAATCTTTTTTCCCGTTCCTCAAATCCGAATTTAAAAACCGTAATGCCGGAATAAACAAAAATCTGGGTGAAAACAGGATAGATAGTATTGATCCACAATCCTTTTTGGGTGAAAAAATAATAATCTGACAGCAGATACCCGCCGACCCCAGATACCAGCGCTAAAGCCATGGTATAAGCTTTAAAGTGTATGGATATCCAACCCAGAATAAGACCTGACACCAGAATCATCAAAATATCCAGAACCCGTAGCCACTCCGGTCGCAAAATATAATCCTGTTGGATCAGGCCCTCAATAATGTTGGCATGCACCTCCACCCCGGGATAAAGCGGACCGTAGGGAGTGGTGTGAATATCATGGATGCCTGCCGCCGTGCCTCCAACAAGAATAATTTTATTCTCCAACTCCTTTTTACCCACTTTTCCATTGAGAACATCCGATGCGGAGTAATGCGTAAAAGTAAAAGCAGGTCCAAAATAATTAACCAGAAAATCACCCGTCTCCGAAGTCGGGAACACACTATCGCCCAGTTTCAAACCATCGATCCCAAACGGAGCGATACGAACTGCCAGGGGAAGTTGAGTGGCCTCTTTAAGCACCTGCAAGCTCAATGGAGGAAAGAGATATTCCCCCAACTGCATGACCATCGGAACCCAGCGCACCACTCCATCCACCTCCGGAACAAACGAAACAAACCCGGCGCTGTTCGCCGCGTTCACAAATTCCGACAAACTGAGTCCTACTGATGACATTTTTTGTATATATACCGGATTGGAAGGATCATCAAATCTCTGCACAATCGGGAACTGGGAAAAATCCAGCAACTCCATTTGTTCTGCCGTCAATTTTTCTGTAGAGTCCCCCGAGCGGTCCTCTTCCGGATAAACAAAATAACTCAACACCGTTCTTTCAGAACGCAGAATCGCTTCAGCAAATAACCGGTCCGAGTCACCCACCTCCTGCATCCATTCGATTAATTTTTCCGAATTGATTCCCGAAAGGTCTTTTTTCTTCGCCGCATCTTTTACGGTCGTAAACGGGACATAGCGGTCTTTTTCCGGAAAGAATATATCGAATCCAATCACAGCCGCTCCCGCCTGGCTGATCTTATCCGTCAGGTCAGCCATGAAGGTTCGCGGCCACGGCCATCGGCCTTTTTCATTCAGGCTTTTTTCATCGACCGCCACAATGGCAACCTGTCCGGTGATAGGTCGTTCCCCACGGGAAAGGACTTTAAAATCGTAACTTTTGAGTTCAAGAAGATGAAAAAAGGGAAGGTTGAGCGAATAAATATAAAGCGAGGCCAGGGTCAAGGTGACCGCAACGGTAAATGAATTGATCCAGTTTTTTTTCATGCCACCCCGGCTGGCAGAGTTGAATAAGACAAACCGGACTTATCTTAACCCAAAATAACCGCCGAGGCACCCAGATACGCAGAAAAACAAATCCCCCTAACCCTCTTCGTAGAAAACCCCTTCGGGGCATGAAGGCAAGCGAAAAGGGTATCACAAGGGTTGGGGTGGTTTACAATTTCTTATGCAACAACGAGTTAGGAATCAACAACCTGCTTCCGTGGGCGAAGTGAAATCCTGCACGAAGGTACTGTTCGTACCCTGATCCACCTGAGTTTCTTGCTCTGCAGAAGTGGCAGAGGTCTCCGTAAGAGTTACCGATCCAGAAATATTGGCGGTAAAAGTACCGTTGTCCGTGATATTGAAGGCAGTGACATCAATACTTCCCCCAGTGGAAGTCACGGTTGCCGCCGAATCCAGAGTGAAGTCTCCTACATCATTATTATCGTTATCCGCTATAGCGGTGAAATTGCCGCCGCTGGTCACATCCACTTTCACGTTAATATCACCATCCGCTTTTACCGTTAGCGCCCCGTTATGGGAGGAAGCCGCGGTTTGAAATGTGATGTCCCGGATGATATCAGGGAATAGGTTCCCGATATATTGGTCAGTTCAGCAGAAGTCACCCCATCCACCGTGATATTACCGGTGGAGGTAGTCGTCAGCGACCCGGCGGCAGTTATAATCGAAGCATCCGCTCCGTCCACGGTCACGGCTTTGGTGAAATTTGAGGTGATTCCAGCTGAGCCCGCATTAACTGTAACGCTCGATCCCACGGAAGTATCCGCCTGTGTAATTTCTATGGAGTTGCCGCTGGAATCTATGTCGACATTATTAGCAAGAGTGAGGTCTCCTGTCCCATCAGAGTCTGAATCTGAATTCAGGGTCATGGCACCCGATCCCGTGAAGTCATCGTTTATAGTAATACCATTGACAGCCTTCAGGGTGATTGCTCCGGAAGCGATGATCCCCCCTGTCGTCGCATCCAGTGTAATTGCACCTCCCGAGTTGGCGGTAAGCGTTACCCCCGAAGCAATAGTGAGAGTTCCTGTTGAAATATTATCCAAATCTCCATCCAAAGTCATATTTCCCGTGGTGGTCAGGTCGCCGTTGATAGTGAGTCCGTTATCGGCACTCGCTGTCAAGTCTCCACCCAGTGTTGAGGCGGCCAATATCAGAGTACTGCTGTCCGTTATTTGTACGGCTCCGGTTCCAGATGACAAAGTGACCGCACCAGTGAAGGTGTTGGCCTGGGTCAAAGTCATGGCGTTACTGCCCGACACGGTGAAGCTGGAGGTTCCTGCTACAGAAAGGACTCCGGTCTGCGTAATCGCTCCGCTGGAAGTCACAGTAAGGTTACCACTCAAAGTGGATGCCGCAAGAATCGTGTCTGAGGAGTCGGTTAATTGAACCGCACCGGTTCCGGACGACAAGGTAACCGCGCCCGTGAAGCTGTTGGAGGTATTGGTCAAGGTCATGGCGTTGGCGCTCGATACCGTGAAGCTGGAAGTTCCGGTCACAGACAAAGCTCCGGTCTGCGTGATCGCTCCGCTGGAAGTCACAGTAAGGTTACCGCCCAAAGTGGATGCCGCAAGAATCGTGTCTGTGCTGTCGGTCAACTGTGCGGCTCCTGTACCAGAGGAAAGAGTGACCGCGCCGGTAAAAGCATTGGCTTGTGTCAACGTAATCGTTCCGGTGCTGGCACTGGTATCGAAACTGGAAGCACCACCGATGGTCAAGGTAGCGGTTTGTGAGATATTACCGGAAGATGTCACCGACATGTCTCCGGTGACACTCACGGTATCGTTCAAGGCAACATTACCTAAGGCGTTAATGACCAGGGCCGATGAAGAACTATTGGTCGTGGTCAATTGACGAAGGGTGTTGTTGCTTGCATTCACCCCTACTGCTGTCAACGTAATTGTTCCACTGCCCGCATCGATGGAAGTCCCGCTAGACATTTGGATCACGTCAAAACTATTTCCATCCGTCGTAACGTTATTGGCAGTGAGGGATACATTCCCTGTCCCATTGGCAGTAATACTTCCTCCCGAATTAATATTGACAGCATCATCGGCAGTGAGAGTCACCGCCCCTGTTGTGATGGTTATCGCGGCGCTTAGGTTAATGTCCGAGAACTGCCCATTGGCATTCACGGTCAGGGAACCCGCGGCCAGAGTGTTTGAAAGAGTAATGGCACTGCCAGTGCCGGTGTCATTGTTGGTGAGAGCAAAACTTCCCGTCCCTACATTCATAGCTCCGGAGGTGGTGATCGCCCCGGTGTCTGTGTTCAGGCTGAAATTCAGGTTTCCAGCAGACAATGTCAAACCGCCGATATCGGTATCGGCGCCAGAATCGGCCAGGGTCAGGGTCATATTACCATCGGTGATGGAATAGGTATCCACCGTTGAACCGGGATCAAGCGTGAGGGTCAAATCCGTCAAGTTAGTCGTTGAATTGGCAATCTGAATACTCTGGTTGGAATCCAGAACCAGTACTGCGGTATTCGTCTCAATGGCATCGCCCGAACCTATTCCCGTAGCACCTGTCAGGGTAACGGTTCCGGTAGTCGCGATAATGTTCGTGCCCGTGGCCCCAGCATCAACGATGGCCAAGTCTGAAGTAAGGATCACTGCCGAAGAGGTACTGTTTGTGGTGGTCAATTCACCCACAGTAATATTACCTGAATTGGCTCCTGTGGAAGTCAAGGTAATGGTTCCGGAACCTGCATCTATAGAGGCACCATCGGCCATAATGATTTGATCAGAACCATCACCATCGGCTGAATTGGCATTGGATTGGAGGAACACATTACCCGCTCCACTCGCTGTGATACTCCCTGCCGCCCCAAAATTAACAGTGTCATCAGCGGTGAGGCTCACGGCTCCTCCTGAAGCGATCGTTGCGGAAGCAGTAATAGAAATATCCGTATTGGTTCCATTTGCATCCAGAGTCAGGGAACCTGCATCGAGGGTGGTGGAAAAGGTAATAGATCCATCGGTGGAATCGTTGGTGGTGATGGCGAAACTTCCCGTACCCACATCAACCGCTCCGGAAGAGGCTAACGAACCGGCGTCCATGGTCAGGTTGAAATTCAGAGCCGAGGACGATGTCATGGCGAAGGCACTGATATTACCCAGGCTTGTAGTCGCTGTAAAAGTGAGTCCGGTAGCAGTAATAGCATAGGTGGGGTTACCAGTCGCATCGAGTGTGATGGTCAAGTCGGTCAGGGTAGAGGTGGTGAACATATCAAAACTGTTATTGGTATCCACAGTCAGATTGGCACCAAGATCATTGCCGGTGTCGTTCAAAGTGATGGAACCTGTTCCGCTAGTAAAGCTGGCGTTCCCCCCCACCGTAACTGTACCATTTTGGGTAATGTCGCCACCGGATGACACAGTCAGGTTGGCAGACCCTGTGTTCAATGTTCCGGCTTCAAAAGTCACGGTCCCGGCACTAGTAGTTGTTAAATTCAGCGATGAGATGTTCGTGAAACTGGAGGCGGCATCGACGATGAGATTCCCGGTTGTGCTGGAGTCGCCGATATTGAGGTTATTGGCTGTGATGTTGCCCAGTTCTGTCTCATCAACTTGCATGGCAACACCTGAGAATGCGTCATCCCCTACACCGATATTGCCACCGAAGGAGGTTAGAATGGTCACATCCCCTGTGCCAGCATCAATGGTCCCAGAGGTGAGGTTGAGGTCAAAGGCGGTGATACTGATGGCTTGATTGGCGGTAATCAAACTGCCAGAGGCACCAAACACAAGATCGCCTGCGCCATTGGCGGTGTTGCCATCGGCTTCGAGTGTCAGGGTACCGGTACCATCGAGGGTGATGGCCTGGTTGATATTGATATCGTTGCCAGCCCGCAAAACCACGCTGACGTTGCTGTTGCCGGTAGAGGTCGCTAGGTTCCAGGCCGCACTGACGGTAATATCGTTGGTGGCCTGCAATTCAATGGTGCCGGTTACGCCATTAAAACTTCCCGTACTTGCCGTCACATCAAAATTACTGGTCAGTCCGGAATCATCAGCAAACGCTTCGGTGTCGTCAGAACCGGCGGTGAATCCTGCGGTGTTGGAATCTGCGGAAGAGGAAATAGTAATGTTTAACGGATCGAGCAGGAGTGTCCCGTCTATTCCATTAACAGAACCCAATGCAATTTGATGGGCATGAAAATTCAGACTGCCTTTGCCCGAAACTTCTACGAACCCACCATCGCCGGAGAGCGACCCGCCGGTAGCCAGGACACTGCCATAAAAACGTGTCACCTCATCGGCCCAGACGATAACTTTTCCTCCGTCTCCCGATGTACCGGCACTGGCA
>JABIXH010000082.1 GCA_018664975.1 Nitrospina sp.
AAATTAATGGTAAGCGGGCCACTCTGTGATCCGACAGCGGAGGCCGCGGGAAGGTAGCCGTGCATCGATTGGTATTTTTTTAAAAACGCCTCGTGTCTTCCAGAACAAAAAAGTTTGTACCTTTCAATTCCATTGCTTTCCAGGTTTATGTCTGGAAAGTAGTTCCAACAGCGAGCTAAAAAAGGAAATTCTATTCGATCAAGGAAACTGAGAATTTCTTTGTAAGCACGAAACGCCAGTTTGTCCAGGCCATCTGTTTTAGTTTCACGAAAATTTATTGATCCAAATACCATTTCTGAATTGGCGGCATAATAAATGTTTTCAAATTGATTTACCTCGTTCGGCAAATCCGAAACCCAGACTTCCACGAGGGGCTCCTCTCCCACCTGCGGAAGTGATACTGGCACTCGCAGATAGTCCTGTGATAGAGAAATAGAAGTATTGTTGCCATAAAAAACAGCAGCCAAGATGTTATTGTTGCACAAGGAAAATTCCTTAAGGTCTCTTTCTGGTACAAGGGTCACCGATAGAGTTTTGTTTTTAGTTTCTCTCATCACCAAAGCCTCAAGTTGAATCTGGGTAGCGACATTGACGAAGAAAAGTTATCTTTTGCCTTTGGCCTTCTGTGTTTATAAGCAGTCCAATTTTTTTTCCATTGTGCACAGAAATTTATGTAATAGAGGATTTTAAAAAGAAGTAATTGAAAATCGACTGTATTTTTACCGTACAGGTCTCCCGCAAGCATGGATAATACCGCTTCTTCAATACCAAAAGTATTTCTCCTTGGAGCCATAAATAAATTCTGCATAGCAGGTTGGGTTATCCGATAGATAAACCAGGAGAGAGTTTTAAGGCCGTGCTTGCTTTTACGCTCGTATTCCCTCTGAATGCTTGGCAGTTTTGGAATCCCGTTCAGAGTTGCCTCGATCACATCAATTGCGTGAGTCGCGCTGGTAAGGGCAAGGTGGACACCGCTGGAGAAGACCGGGTCGATGAAGGCGAAGGCATCGCCAATTAATATATGGTTTTTACCAACCAGCAGGTCTGAATAATAAGAATAATTCCCAGTTGCTTTTGTAGTAATTGTCATCCGAGCATTTTGCATTCGCCTGCTAACATCTGGAGAGCGGGAGATTGTGTCCAGTAGGAATTGATCTAAATCTTTTTTGCAATTTTGTAGATACTCTGGCAGGCAAACCGCTCCTACGCTCATGGTTCCATCGCTTAAAGGAATCATCCAAAACCAACCCTCTTCAAACCAATATATACTTATATTACCCTCATCATCACCTTGCCGTCTTTTGACATCTTTAAAATGGGAATAAATAGCTGAAGTGTTGTGCGAACGGTTACTGCGTCTAGTGCCCAGTTTTTTTGCCAGAAACGAATCGCGTCCTGTCGCATCCACAACATATCGAGCTTTCCATTCTATGGGCTTACCATCTCCATTTTCAGCAGTAATCAAGCACATTCCATTTGAATCTAAATCAACACTTGTAACGCAAACCCCCTCTAAAACATTTGTTCCCTTGTCCTTGCTGTTATTTAGGAGAATGTGATCGAACTCAGCACGACGAACTTGAAATGCGTATGGATGGTTTTTATCCCTCGCACCTTTAAAATAATAGGTAGCTGATGAGCCGTTATGGTACTGGGAAACAAATTCTGCGCCTCTTTTTATCATTCCAATTTTTTCCACCTTACCCCTTACCCCAAGCCTGTCAAGGATGGGTAAGCTCATGGGGAGTAGTGACTCCCCAATGTGGAATCTTGGATGGTTGTCTTTCTCAAGGAGAACCACTTTCCAGCCCTTTTCCGACAATAAAGAAGATACGGTAGAGCCCGCCGGCCCACCGCCAATTACCAATACATCACATTGACCCATTTGCTCGCGCA
The DNA here is from genome assembly GCA_018664975.1 of Nitrospina sp. GTDB lineage: Bacteria > Nitrospinota > Nitrospinia > Nitrospinales > VA-1 > LS-NOB. The sequence goes on from JABIXH010000082.1 coordinate 1,897, forward strand.
CTCAAGTATTTGAACTAAATAGCAAAAAAAATCTAACTATGGTAATCTGATGCCCTTTTATAAACCCGTTATTCGTGGATTATAGCATGGATTAAATTGTACAATAATATATATATTTAGCTGTTGATAGATAGTTAAAGATATTGAGAATATTACTGTAAAATGTCTTCTTTTTGCTATTAAGGAGTTAGTATGGCAGGGTTAACCGCATTTGAACTAGAGGTCGCTCAATTGATGGTGGAAAGCCTTAATTTAACGGTTTGCCCTGAAGATGTGGAGCCCGATAAGCCTCTTTTTGAGGATGGATTGGGTTTGGATTCCATTGATGCCCTGGAACTGTCTCTGGCCATTTCTCAGAGGTATGGGCTTGAAATTAGGTCAGACGACAAAAATATTAAACAGCTGTTTCTTTCTTTACGAAATTTAAGCAAATATATCCAAGCAAAT
>JABIXH010000270.1 GCA_018664975.1 Nitrospina sp.
AGGGGTTATATTTCGTATAAAATATACTTGGATTATGGGTCAAGTTTATTTCCGTAATAACCGTTTTATATGTTGTATACACCAATATTAAACGGTTCGGCCCCAATTCGTGGACAGTTTGTACTTTGGATTACAAACATCCCGAAGGCATCTGGCTGACTCTAAAATGATTTTTCATTGTGTGGCTACTTGAAAGATCCCCTGTGAATGAAAACTCTCAGTTACCAAACTTTCAAATCAGAGACCCACAAAGAGTCAGCAGTTATCAAGAAGGATGATGCAGAAACCTTTTCGTCCCAGGAGCCCTTGATCCAACCACCTAAAACCCTGATCATCATCCCGGCCTATAATGAAGGAAAAAATATAGGTGCGGTTCTTGAGGGCATCCAAAAACAGTCACCTGGAATTCCTATATTGGTGATTGATGACGGCTCTTCTGACAACACGGAAAAAATAGTTCGAGAGCACAATGCCAAGGTCATTTCCCTACCTTACAATTCAGGCTATGGCGTTGCCCTGCAAACTGGGTTTTTATATGCCGTAAAAAATAATTTTTCCATCGTGGTACAAATGGATTCCGATGGTCAGCATGATCCTGCAAACATTAAAGACCTGATCGAAGAAGTTCAGAAGGATAACCGCGATGTAGTGATCGGCTCCCGTTTTTTGAGTAAAGATTCCTATAAAACTTCTCTTGCCCGCCATGCAGGCATGTTTATATTTGGAAATATTGCATCCCTGTTTTGCGGACAAAAAGTAACCGACCCCACTTCAGGGTTTCAGGCATTAAAGGGACGCGCTATCGAGTTTATCGCCAGCGACAACTATCCTCCGGATTATCCGGATGCAGACTTTATTATTTTGATGAATCGCTGTGGATTTAAAATAAAAGAAATCCCTGTAACCATGCACGCTAGCCCAGACAAAGAATCCATGCATCACGGGCACAAAACGGTTTACTATGTATTTAAAATGTTTCTATCAATTTTTGTAACTCTATTAAGAAAATCACCAAAGAGGTAATCCATGCCCCCACGAATTCAAATAATTTCAATTTTGATATGTGTTTTTCTGGTCGCATATGTTTTCGAATTAGTTCGGAGAAAGCATTTGAGTGAAGAATACTCAATGGGATGGCTACTCACCGGAACTTCTATGCTTATCCTATCTGTCTCTGAGGGTGCCATTAAATGGGTTTCAGGTCTGGTTGGGGCCACTTTATTTACCTCGACCTTATTTTTTTTCGGACTGCTATTCCTAATGGTCATTTGCCTGCATTTTTCTATTCGCATTTCCGCATTGACCAAGCAAGTGAGAACTCTGACCCAACATATAGGAATCCTGGACCACGAAAAAAAAGTACTGGAAATTAAAGTTAATCAGCCTCCCTGGAAAACAGGTGCTTCAGGTCTGGAGCAAATTTGAAAGTCTTACGCACGATAGAAACTTTTTTACCTTATATTTGTGGCCCGACCAATCAGGCTTTTCAAATTTCCAATCGCCTTGAAGCAAGAGGCATTCACTCCCCGGTTTATACCACCTACTCAGATGTTGACTCTGGCCTGGCTCATCAGGAGAATTTTGAGCAAGTATCCGCTTTCAGGTTTCGCCATCAGTTCAAGATAATGCGCTACTGTATGAGCATGGGCATGCTTTCTCATTTTAATAATTTTGATATTTTACATAGCCATAATTATCGAAATTTCCAAACGGATAGTGGTTTTTTTTTGCCCTCTTAAAGAATAAACCTTTCATCTTGAATACCCACGGCTCTCTTCTGGGATTCAAACATTACCTTCCCTCATTTTTCCAGAGACTCCCTTATCACGCCTATGATTTGCTAACATTGAAGACCAGCGCAAAAAGAGCCCAAGCCATCATTGTTTCCTCAAAGTTTGAATATGAAGATGCCCTGGAATTCGGAATCCCTAAAGAAAAACTTCATGTCATTCCCATGGGTGTCAAGGTAATCGAAAACATAAAGGAGAAAGCAGAAAATGATACTCTGCAACTTTTGTTTGTCGGTCGAATTGCAAGAGTCCGGCGCATCGAACTGTTGTTGAAGGCCGTCGAAAGCTTAACTTTTCCCTTTCATTTATCCATCGTCGGAGGCGAAGAAATAACCAGTAGCGTCAGCCGATCTGGTTACCTTCAGGAATTAAAGTTACTCACGCAAGAGCTCAACTTAAATAGTAAAGTGACTTTTGTGGGAAGAAAGTCTCAAGAAGAGTTAAAGGCGTATTACCAAAACGCGGATGTATTTATTTACCCTTCCAAATATGAAAATTTTGGCCAACCCATTCTTGAAGCCGGGGCTCATGGCCTGCCGATTATCGCCACTCCGGTGGGTGTAGCTCGTGATATTGTCAAGGATGGAGAAACCGGATTTTTAACTTCTGATAATCCAAAAGCTATGGGCAATTGCATTCAAATATTGCGGGACAGTGATCTGAGAAAGCAAATAGGGATGCGAATAAAAGATCTTATCAGAAGAGAATTTGACTGGGATAATATCATAGGTCAATATATCAGCCTATATAACTCATTTTAATTTTTTTTATGACAAAAGCATTCGACTCTTTTTCTAAGAATTACAATAAAGATTTAAATGATGCGCTTCGTCTAACGGGGTATGACACATGTGCCCTGACAAAATCAAAGCTAATAAAGCTTCAAGCTCTCTTTCCTGAACTGGCCCCTCTACATTTTCATTTTTTGGATTTTGGCTGTGGAATAGGAAACCTATATGAATCGGTTAAACAGTTTTTTCCCCATGCATCCTACACAGGAGTTGACGATTCAGAAGAGTCCATTAGCAAGGCCCAATCCCGTTTTGGTAATCCCTCACTGTTTCACAAGCTCAATTCTGAAAATTGGAAAAATGCACAGTATGACCTGATTTTCTCTGCGGGAGTTTTTCATCATATTCCTCATGCTGAACATAAAAATATTTTAAAGGAACTCGCTGGTCTTCTTAAAACTAATGGAAAACTAGTGATTTGGGAGCACAACCCTTTCAACCCTGTCACCCAAAAAATAGTTAACGATTGTGTTTTCGATGAAGACGCCGTTCTGATTTACCCGAATCAGATAAAAAAAACCATGCTGGAAATTCCACTTAAAAATATCCGGATTGTCTACACCACTTTTTTTCCAAAATCCTTATCTTTCTTAAACGTCCTGGATCCTTATATAGGCTGGCTTCCGCTGGGGGGGCAATACGTAAGCTATGGAGAAAAAGCAGAATAAACTTGTAGAGCCTTACAGGTACCTGTTCAGCCCCTCTTCCAGTTTTTGCGGGGAATATGAAATTATCGTTGAGGTTTGGTTAATATCCTGATTCTTTCTGCATAACAATCGGGGAATTTGATCGGGAGTAAAAGAGCCGATTGCCATTGATGAGGCCAAAGACACTCCCAATTTCGCAATCCATACCGGAACAAAAATCTTATACCTGCGAACTTGCAAAAATCTCGACAATCGATCTATCAAATCTTTCATTGGAATGATTTCCGGTCCGCATAAATTTAATTTCTGGCTTATCAAGCCAGGATTCATCATTACCTGCGCCATTGCTTCCACTACATCATCAATGTAAACAGGACTCAGGCAATGAGAACCATCTCCAATCACAGGAACAAATTGTAAATTTTCAACCCAGGAAATTAGCTTCCCAATGCCCTCTTTCATTTGTGGCCCATAGACTTCTGAAGGCCTGATAATTACCCATTCAAGCCCCGACTGGCAAACCAGTTCCTCTGACTCCAGCTTGCTCAAGCCATAGGCCCCACCTTCACCACTGGCGGCCACAGAACTAATGAAAATAAATCTTTTTACATTATTCCTCTTACAGGCCGCTAGAAGATTTTTGGTGCCCTCTCGATTCACCCTGAAATATTCCGCATCATCGCTAGAATGTGTCAATGCGGCCAAATGGAGAACCCCATCCATCCCCTGACAGGCTCGCTCTAAGGATTCAGGATCATTCATGTCCCCGGACACGGTTTCGCATTTTTCAATTCTAGCTGACGAACGGTGTTCAAGAAGTCGGAAAGAGAATTTACCGCTTTGGAGTAACATGGCCACCAATTTGGAAGCCAAAGAACTTGATGCCCCGGTGATTAAAAATTTCATTCAGACTAAACCCGTTCAGAGGATTTATTTCAGACCAAATTCTTTTATACGATACCAGATGAGATTTGCCAAAAATTCTAAAATAGCAAGAGGCTTTACAAAAGAAGGGCGAGTATCAATGCTATGAAAAGTTGTCTCTATTACTCCAATCCTCATTTTGAGGCGACGGGCTATTATCATGATTTCAGCATCAATGAACCAACCGTTAGATTCAAGAGTCATATTCTCATATAGCTCCCGCGTTATTATTTTAGGCTTGGAATTAATATCTCGGGCATCCATTCCCGGAAACAACACATTAAACAAACGGTTGTAATTCGCAGATATAAACCTTCGATAAAAACCATCGCTTCTTTCGACGCGAACTGTTTTTACTAAATCGCATCCCTTCTCTCTCATGAGCTGATAAACACGAATCACATCTGTGCAGGGCATTTGCCCATCCCCGTCAATGACCGCAAGTGTTTTTCCTGTTGCGGCTTGAAGGCCAGATTTCATATCCCACCCCATCATTCCCTCTTTAACGCGAACCACTGATTTTATTCGAGAATTTCCACTTGAAATCCTCCGAACCACCTCAGGGGTCTGATCATCTGCCCCTTCAGCATAATTACCAACCAGAATGATCTCCCAGTCCAGTCTCTCGTTATCCAACGAAGCAACCAAGGAGGACACAAACCCTTCGATAGTGGAAGCGCTTCGATAGGCCAATACAACGACTGAAATATCAGGTCTCTCCACTTCACAACCCATTTAAGGCTAATATCAAATTCTCAAGTGCCGATAAATCTAATAGACAAAAGAGGATCATACCATAAGGACTTCTTGGAACTAACCGCATAATTTACCAACCATGAAAGATCAATCGCCCTCTACAATCAAAGTTTTATATTCTGAGAACTTACCTGTCGAGTATAATAATCAGTCCACATTTCTTCAATGGTTTCCAAAAGTGGCCCTCTATCCAAGTTTCTTAAAATCCCATTCCCGCTTAATTTTTCTCATTCTTTTTTCATTCTTTCTCATATTTACAGGATTGGACGACACGGTATTACAGCTAGATGAGGGGGCAGACACTTTTGTATCCACCACGATTTTAAAAAATGGATATCCCAAACATTCCGATGGAACCAACTACACCATGCCTTATGCAGATATTTATGACGGCATCTTTGTATATCGAACATGGATTCCATATTATCTTCAATCTGCTTCTCTTCTGCTATTTGGACAGAACACATTTTCGGCAAGACTTCCCTTTGCGTTGATAGGGATATTTTCTATTTGGGGTATTTACAGTTTTACTTTACGCTGGACCAATCAAAAAAACATAGCCCTCTTTGCTTCTCTATTACTCGCAACTTCTGTACCCGCTCTGCTCTATTTTCGTACTGCCCGATACATTGCCATTCCCATACTGCTGACCCCGCTTTTGCTAAAATTCTATATCACCATTTTTGACAAAGAAAAATGGAACCCGATACCCCTTACAGTGGTATCGATCATCTATTTTCATACCATGTATGTTGAGTTTGCCGGGCTTATAATAGGAATATTAATCCACCTATATGTTTATCGGAGTCGAGTCTCAAGTAGCAATCTGTCCAAGGTAAAAGGTTCAGCAATTATCACTGCAGTGTTCTGCCTGCCATGGCTGGCTATCATACCTGCTCTGGTGAGCAAGCTTTCCGAGTTTTACACTTCCGCCAGCCCATTGGTGGATACTTCATGGTGGCGTTTTCCCAAGCATTTTTTTGCGTTCTTATTCCAAATCAACAATTATATTTTTCCATTTATCCTGGCGCCATTTTTATTCATCACATTGTTGAAACATCAGCGGTTTCAGATTTCACTGTTATCATTCTGTTCCATGTCGGTTATCATTACTGCTTCTCTGCACTCGATTCCGCTCATGCAATACATTTCCGCATGCATTCCCCTTTTATTCGTTCTTCTAGCCATGATCGTATTTTATATATTTGAGAAATCTGTTGCCCGGCAATCCGCTCTTCTGCTGGTTCTAATTCTCACCAATCTCATTCACGTTAGCCCTCTGCTTCCCGTTAAACAAATAGCTATCCGTTATCCCGAAAAATTTATAATTTCTGATTACAGTCAATTTGCATACGAAACCTTCTTGCGGGAAACAAACCTAAAGTCCGTATTTTATCAGTACTTGGGGGAATTGACCCATCGCTATCAGGGACCACTGGATAAATTGGTATTGTTTTTTGAAAAACATGGAAAAAAAGGAGCCACATGCTATATCGATAGCGAGTTCGAGTCGTTGACATTTTATACCGGGATGGAAATGATCCCAAATCAGCACCTTAGTCCACAGCATCCGCCTGACTGGATTGTACTACGAGGAATAGACCGGATCTTCGAGGGGAACCTTACCAAAGAGGCCCGGAGGGTAAAAGAAGTCCTTCAGGCCAATACATACGCTCGAATAGAATTGGATGCGCCGGCCATTCAAGCCAATAACACCTACGACATTCAAATACACCAATTCCGTTCACCCTCTTCTAGCGACAAAGTTTTCATCTATCAACTGTCCCAACAAAAGAAGGCTCTCTGAACTCCATTCTCCTAACCACCTATTTGCGAGACAATACATAATCTATTGCAATCAACGCGTAAGGAATCACAAGAGGAAACAAGATATGCAACATGCGTCCGGCACTGTTGCTTAAAACCGTATATCCAAATGCTACAGGTACCATCCAAAATAAAAAGCGCGGGATTTGGTAATCCGTAACCACCTTCTTATACTCCAACCATGCTCCAAAAAATGCTATCACCCAGAAAACTGAAAAGGGAGCAAAAAGGCCATGCCACCCTGATAAAGAGAAATAGCTTTGACTGAGGTTTTCTAACGCTGACGCCATATGACTTGTGATCGTAACCAAAATCGGATCATCAGACTTAATAACCTCGGGCAAAGATGCAGTGATCAAGTTTCTTACCCAAAATAAAGCGGCAAATGAAATCGACAGCGACAGAAGAATAAGTTTTCGGTTCATCGATTTCACGAAGAATGGAAGGAGCAAAAACGGAACAGTAGTCTCTTTAGTAAGTATTAGAAGAGGATTTAGCAAAGAGAGCAACAGGGAGCGCTGAGTCAAACACAAATAGACGATGACAATAACCGCCAAGTAGTATAAAGACTCAACAATGGGTGCCCCTGTTGAAAGGATTGTCATTCGACTCCCCAAAAAAACAAACACTCCCAACAAAGATAATCTGGACTCAAACTTCAACTCAACAAGAAAGAAAAAGAGAAATAAACCTGCCAGGCTTGTAATGAGGTAATTGACCGCATAAAAACTAAGCGCGTCAACCAGGTGTAATGAATCAGGAGTAATTAATGGATGAATCACCTCCCGGACAATATCCACAAGAAAAGGAATAATTATTCGGTATCGATGGGTTGGGGAAACATCATAATCCCCATTTGACATGGCAAGGTAACTTGCGGAATCACTCAAACCCCTTGGATCAGCCCAATCAAAATGGAGAAATTGCTGGAAGCTCACACCATAATTAAACCCAAGAATAAGGAAAAGTATCAGGAATGTTCTGGCGGTTTTGGAAATATCCACAGTTTTTCTATCCTTGAAAAGCCTCCTGGGCCTCATTATAAAACTGTTCCCGGCAGTCCTTGTGTCGGGATGAAAAGTGAAAAACTTGAAGTTGTTTTACGCCAGCCTCTTTGGCCAGGGCACCTGCTTGACGAGATGTAAGATGACAACGTTCTTGCCCCCGTTCCTCTTCATTAGCGAGAAAAGGCGATTCACAGAAAAAGACATCGGCGGATTCTACCAATTCCACAATCTTCTTTCTATTCCGATCATTAAAAACCGTATCCACCACATAGCCAATTTTTTGTCCTGGGAAAATCTCGACCAATTCGGTTTTCAGCTGACCCAAGGGAATATCCTCAGTTCTGGAACTTCCTGATTCATGAAACGGCACCGTAATCAGTGAGGAATCCTGCTCGCCTCCTGACACACTTTGTTTCAATTCATTCAGCCAAGGCCCGTGTTCGGCCTTCATGGCTTCCAGCTTGTCTTTATTAATATTGATATGAGGCTTTTCTTCCAACGCAAACCCCAGGCAAGGAACCCGGTGTTCCAATATCGTTGCACGAACTGAAAAAACCGGATTATCCACGATCAAGCCGTCCACAAAAGGTTCTTCACTTTCATCGCAAAGTTGAAACTTCTCAATCGCCCGAAAGGACCCTTTCAGCAAACTGCTTTCGCGCACTTCTACAACTTCAATGGTGAGCGATTCAGAATACAGTTCGACAAGATTCCAGGTGAATCCGGCCAGTTTGCCTTTAACATTTTCAATAATATTTTCCGGACCAAAAATCGTCAGCCTTTTATCCCTGCCAAAAAGCGTTCTCAACAAACGGTCAAAGCCGATGAAATGATCAATATGGGTGTGACTGACAAAAACATGGGAAACTTTAAGAAGGGTTCCATTCGATACGGCAGACAAATCGCCCAGATCAAATAATAGCACCCGCTTTTCCAGAAGAAACTGCACCAACAGACCCGGGTCTCCAAATGGGTCATTGATCAATGTGGGCTGAATCCCAGATTTCATTCCTTTTCTGCCTCCGCATTGGTTTTATCGTACCGCAAAAAAGCCTGAATAAAAGATTGCAGGTCTCCATCGAGAACAGCATCTACATTACCGATTTCTACGTTTGTCCTTAAATCTTTGACCAGGCGGTAAGGATGCAAAACGTAGGAACGAATCTGACTGCCCCATTCTATTTTCCTTTTTTGTTTTTCCATTTCCTTTTTTTCTTCACCCTGCTTTTCCTGCTCCAGCTCATACAGGCGGGATTTAAGAACCTTGATCGCCGAATTCTTGTTTTTATGTTGCGACCGTTCATTTTGGCATTGGACTACAATTCCTGATGGAACATGCGTCAACCGAACTGCGGAATCGGTGGTATTCACTCCCTGTCCTCCCGGCCCTGAGGCACGGTAGACATCTATCTTCAGATCCTCTTCTTTGATTTCTAAATCAATCTCTTCATCAATTTCTGGGTAGGCAAAAGCCGAGGCAAACGAGGTGTGACGTCTTTTATTGGAATCGTAGGGTGAAATACGTACCAGCCGATGAACTCCGATTTCTGCCTTCAAATATCCAAAGGCATAATCTCCTGTAAACAAAACCGTGGCACTTTTGATACCAGCCTCATCGCCATACTGCATATCCAGAACTTCGGTTTTATAGCCATTGCGATCGCCCCAGCGCAGGTACATTCGCAAAAGCATTTCAGCCCAATCCTGAGACTCCGTACCACCCGCTCCGGAATTTATTGCCATGAAAGCATTATTAAAATCATTTTTGCCCGACAACATGGCTTTCATTTCTGCCTGAGCAACTTGTTCCCCCAACTCCGTCAAAGAGGACTGAATCTCCTCATCCATGGAAGAATCTTCTTCCTCCTTAGAAAGTTCCAACATAGCCCCCAAGTTTTCGCTCTCTTTTTCCAGGTTTTTCCAGATTTCTATGGAGCGTTGCAGACCCGACCTTTTTTGCAGAATCTTTTGGGCTGATTCATTATCATCCCAGAACCCAGATTGAGCCATTTTTACATCTAATGGCCCAATTTCTTCCATTTTCTGATCAACGTCAAAGATACCTCCGAAGCAGATCAATCCTGTTTTCGATATCTTTAAAAGCTTTTGCTAAATCATCTTGCATTTGAATCTCCTATATCATTGACGTTTCAACCATTTTCCTCAAAATCGGCCTGAAAAGCAAGCTGGCCATTAGTACTTCCAGGCTGTTATAGAAAGATTGATACTACTTGCCCGGTTCTTTATACTCAGGGTGATTTAAATCGGTCCCTGTCGAAAAGTCGTCTCCCTCTTGAGCTAAAGATAGCTGAAAAATTAGCCGATTAATAAAAGAAAAGGATTAGAGCCTCTCAAGCTGAACCTACACTAACATGGACCTGCTGACCCCAACATTTTTAGTCATCATTTCACTATCCGCGATCCTGTTCCGCAGGCCTTTTCAAAATTTTCCCCTGGATGATGATTTTGCCATCTACACTTACCGGGCCCGTTTTGCGCCTCAAGGGTTTCGGTGGAAAAAAGATCTGCAAATCATCGGCATCCCCATGTGGAAAATGCTTCTGCTGGATAAGCTCTATGGCTCCAAAGAAGGAGGTGTTCAGCGTATTCGCCATTTGCAGACGGCCTTTCACCTTGCCGCTTCGCTGGCCATCTATGGAGCCTTGTGGAATTTCACTCATAACCCTTGGGCCAGCTTTACCGGTGGACTGCTTTATTCCTTTTATGGCACCTCGCCAGACCTTACAGCAGGCTCTTTTAACTTTGAGCAATTTTATATTCCTTTTGTCTTTTCAGGGTTGGCTTTACTGCAACTTGGACCGGAATGGGTAATTCTTGCAGGACTATGTTTTGGCCTCTCTACCATCCCTAAATATACAACCGCTCTATTCACTGCGGCCCTCGCACCGCTGGTCTGGTACGAATTTAGTTGGCTTGCCTCATTCCAGTTTGCTCTGGCTTCAATAGGAGTGATGGCACTTGCCAACTTGACAGAATGGAAGATGGGATTCTGGGACGCGGAATCGCGCAAGCAAATGAAAACCCGAATGGCCACCACCCTCAGGCTGACTCGCACCAAAAGCATGCACTTTAGCGTCTTGTTTGAAATCGGCCAATTGTTCAAGCAGGCCCTACCTATCTGGCTGGGTCTCCTTCCACTGGTATTATTTTTAGTCCAGAGCAAAAATACTTGGCTGGCAGTATTCACCCTCGTCCTGTTTAGCATGATCATTTTTCAACGAGCCTTTTCCAGGTACCACTATTTGCCCCTATTTGGCCTCCTTTCCCTGGCCTGTGGATTAGGGATGGATATGGTGTTGAGCCGGGAATCAACAACAGCGGGAATGATTCTTACCGGTTTCGGAGTTTTGCTGGCATGGAATTTAAAAACCATGGCCTTTTATTATCTTCGACCCACAGAACCTGAAACTCTGGCCCAATACGAAAAATTTGACCAATACCTGTATCTACCCCGGCTGGGTAAAATTCTCAAACGTTTAATGAGGATGCGCGGTGAAAGGGGTGAACGAATTTTCGTTTGGGGCACTTTTTCACAACTGTATCATCTAGTCGATTCACCCGCTTCCGACAACTTTCTACACCATACCATCGGCCCCTGGGACACTCCAGATCTGGAAAGTTTTTACGACAGTTTTATGGGGGGACTTTTGCGTCACAAGCCAAAATACTTGATCAAAAGTTTCCCTGACCTGGATATCCAATATCTGGAAGAAATTACCGGCCTGCGTTACAGACTACTAAAAGTCATGCTGGCCCGATTTCCTGTTTACCGATTGGAATCTCAAGATTCACCCTCGGTTGATCCCCTGGACTTGTCCTGGCAGGAAAAAATGGGGCAAATGGAATCCCTCACCCAAGCAGACTGGCATGCTCCAGGGATAATTCGTGCCGATGCAGATCAGGGTAAGCTGATCACTGCCCTTAGAGAATGTCGCAAATTGACAAAAATAAATCCTAATGACGTTGAAGGGCATATTTATATGGGAGAGGTTTATGCTTTTCTTGGTCTTCCAGAAAAATCTGAAACGGCTTTTGAAACTGCCCTTCAACAAGCTTCAAATTGGCCCGACCTCAGAATCAAGCTAGCCCATCAAAAACTCCAACTTGAAAAGCTGGATGAGGCACTGACCCTAATCCAGGAAGAAATCAGGCAGTTTGATTACCACCCTGAAGACATCTTTTTACATGGGCTCATCATGAAACGGGAAGAAAGATATGAAGAGGCATTAATACGTTTTGATAAGGTAAGGAAAGAAGGGCTCCGTCGACATGATTGCTGGGAACTATCTATAGAATGTCTTGTGAAATTGGGAGACGGAGACAGGCTCAACAACCTTTATCAGGAAACCTTAGATGTCACTGAGCCAAAGGACCGCGAATGGTTACAGACTCTGATCATAAAAAACCTTGCTCAAATGAATTCCAGCCAGAGACCAGAACATGAAACACTGGAATTTTATCTACAAAAAAACCCGGAAAATGGAATCCTGCACTATGCCTTCGCTTCGGCCTTGGAAAAATTTGGAGATCGATCAAGAGCTTATATCTTATTTGAAAAAATAGCGACAGCCAACCATAGCTATTCACATATACAGGCAAATGCCTGGTTCAGGATGGCTTTACTGGTTTCTCCTGATAAGCAAACGCAAATCCTCCAACAATGCCTTAAAAAGCAACCCTCTCATCAAGGAGCAAAAGATTTGCTGAAAAACCAACCTCAAGCAGAGGATGCCCTGGAAGTTCCTATTCAGAATTTCCGCAAAATCACCGAAAAGACTGAGACAAGCACAAATTTTCAGAAAGGTTTTCCCTTGAAAGCTAGCATTGTAGTCCCCAACTGGAATGGGATGAGATTCGTTGGAATGTGCCTGGATTCCCTTGCCCAACTCGATTTCAAAGGTTACGAGATCATCGTTGTCGATAATGGCTCAACGGATGGCTCCCGCGAAATGATCGAAGAAAAATATCCCGAAGTGAGACTGCTTAAGCTTCCCGATAATATGGGGTTTGCCATTGCCTGTAATGAAGGCATTAAGGCCTCCAATGCGGAATATATTGTCCTGCTCAATAACGATATCGAGGTGACCCCCGACTGGCTAAAAGAACTCTATGAAGGCATGGAACGCCATCCTGAATGCGGCATGGGCACCACCAAAATGATGTTTCTTGACCAGCGCAATGTGTTCTATAACACCGGCGACCTGTTTCACAGTTGGTCATCGGGTGGCGGAAGAGGACAGGGAGAAAAAGATCTCGGCCAGTATGAAAAAGAAGAATATGTTTTTGGGGCTTGTGCAGGTGCGGGTATTTACCGGCGAGAATTCTTCAATCAAGTGGGTCTTTTCGATGAAGATTTTTTTATCTTCGCAGAAGATGTCGATCTCAATATGCGAGGGCAATTGCAGGGACTAAAAACCGTTTACCTTCCAAAAGCCAAGGTCTACCATATCGGCACTGCCACAGTGGGCCTGTATAGCGACCGTTATGTATATCTATGCAAACGGAATGATGTCTGGGTTTTTATCAAAAACTATTCCCTCAGTATGTATTTTAAATACCTCTATTCCATCTGGAAGCATCAGTTTTCAGATATCAAATACTTTACTTATCGAGGACAAGGTCAGGTAATTTGGAAAAGTAAATGGGATGCTTTAAAAATGCTCCCGCAAATGCTTATTCGCCGGTTCAAGATTCAACGAGCCCGGACCATACCCGATTCCGAAATCAAAGAACATATCATCACCGATTGAAGAAAATTTCTTTCAAGGTACCATTCCAGAATTCAAGGTATAACCCTTCTAAGTCTGTTTTCGCCCCCCCTCTGCCAAAAACTTTCCTCCAACCTATTAAGGTTTTGTTCTATTCCCCGATAAGATTATAATAACTCTTGTGTCTGTAGCTAATGAGTAACAGGTGAAAGATTATCCATATAAGTGATCAAAGGATAGAAACTCTATGACCCAAGTTGTGCTTCTCAAGCAAGAAGATCAGGTTGAAGAAATTTTTAGTGATCCCAATGATCCACGCCTTTTCGCCCATGATTTGCACCTGCAAGTAAAAATCAAGGGTCATTTATATGAATCACAATCCACAACCATTGATTTAGGCAATGACTCCGCGTGGAACAAGAACTGGAATGTTCTTCAGGTTCCAGTCACCGACAACTGCAATTTACTCTGCAAACATTGCCCAAGGGAAAGCAAATACCTTCGAAAAGACATCTCCTTGGAAAACTTTAAAAAATATCTCTCCAGATTTTCTCCTGAAAACTTCGAAAGCCTGTTACTCAGCGACTTTGGAGAGCCTCTGATAAGAACAGACTTGATGGATATATTGCGTTACGTCAAGAGCCGAGGCTTTAAACATGTACAAATCGTAACCACAGGATCTCTATTAACCGAAAAGTGGTGTAAAGCAATTGTTGAAGAAAACCTGCTACACCAAATCCTGATTTCCATCGAGGCTTCTTCAAAAGAACTTTATGAATACATTCGCGGTTCTGATTTCGATTTAATGAAAACCAATATCAAACACTTGACGGATTATAAGAAGTCCATGGGCTCTCCCTATCCTGTTTTGTATTTTAATGCGGTTTGTTTGAAAAAGAATATCGATGAACTTCCAGGCATCATGGACCTAGCCCATGAATTGGGTCTGGACTATGTCTACTTCGTTCATCTCAACGCCGTTCCTTCGGATATTTATAAGGACCGGAGAGAAGAACTTAGCGATAAATTGTATTTCAAGGACCAGCATTTGAACACCTGTGACAGAGAACATATTGAGAAGGTATTTGGAGAAATTGACAAAAAATCCAAAGAATATCAGATTCCTTATTTACCTCCTGAGGATTATCTCTCGCTTCCGCAAGCAAAACCCATTAGCGAAGAAAAATCTTCAGAAGAAAAAAAGGGCTGCCATATGCCCTATTCATGGGCCCAAGTAGACCCTGAAGGGAATGTTTATCCCTGTTGCCAGATTTCCCGCCGTTATTCTGTAGGGAACTTAAATGATCAGGACTTTGAAGGCATCTGGAACAGCAAAAAGTTCGTTGAGTTTCGTGAAGGGCTCACCAATGGAAAACCCAATAGATGGTGCGAGGTGTGCAACGTCTATAACGGTAAACGGTTTTAATCCTCATTTACATCTTCAACTGAGTATGGAGCAGCTTAAAAAAGAGATTATCCGTTTTATCCTTACCGACAACCTTGAACAAGCCAGCAACCTTTTCTCTCAGCATAACAATCCTGAGCTCAAAGACCTTGCCAAACTTCTCGACAAAATCCCTAGTCAGAGTCTCCCTTTAGCGGAGTGGAAATCGCCGCTTCCAAAATTCATCACCACCTCGGTTTCATACACCTGCGGTATCGGTTGCGAAATGTGCAATGCCGGATTTGCGGATAAAACTTCCCTGTTTGAAGATTACAAATACCTTTCCCCTGATGAATTTGAAGCCTTAGCTCCATGGATTCACAATGCCACCCATGTTGCCCTGGTAGGGCTAGGAGAAACTCTGGATTCCCCACACCTGGAGATTTTTCTGGAGAAACTTAGGGATAAGATCACATTCATTTCGACAAGTGGGGTACCACTGAATAAGAAAACCATCGAAAAACTAATTCGCGCCCAACTGCATTACCTCAACCTTTCGTTTGACGGCAAAACTACAGCCGGACATGGCGGAGGCCGGGACAGCTATATCAATAAATTCTGGGAAAAGGTTGGGCTCATCCAGAAAACCAAACAAGTTTTGAATGTTTCACATCCTATCCTTCACCTCACCGTGGCGGTCGATTCTGAAAACATCAATCAACTCGATGAAATCATAAAAACTGCAAAATCGCATGACATACCTTCAGTTGACCTTATCTATATGGTGCCACACAACCACTCTCTATACCAAAAATCCATTTTCACGGACCTGAAAATTTATCGCGAAAAAATCAATTCTGTGATGGCAAAATGGAACGCCCTGGAAATGCATGTGCGATTTTTTGAAAAAGCAGAAGTAGAAACTTCTCCCGAAACTTGCTATTTCGTGGACAAACATCTGATGTTTAATTTAAACCGGCAAAAGCCAGACTTGTGTTGCGGCTCACTCGACATCCCTCTGAATATTGATGAGCTTCTTCCCGAAGAGTACTGGAATTCCTTTCCCTTGCGTTATTTCCGCTCCCTTCATTTTTCGGGAATCCAGGAAAACCTTCCTGAAGTCTGCCAAACCTGCTGGGTGCTTAATCCTGAACAGTTGAAGGATTCCTTCGCAGGCGCGAAACCCAACGATGAAGATTGCCTGCCCTGGTATCGCGAGGCCGGACAGTACAAATCGGAAAATAAAATGGATAAAGCCGAATCCCTCTATCGAAAAATCACCCGGATTTCCAGAGATAGGCAATTGATCGGGAAGTCATGGTTTCATCTTGGAGTGATAAGCCTGAATAACAACCGACAAAAAGAAGCCCTGGAGCATATGAAAAATGCTGTGCGGTTCTGTTTCGACCATACCCTTGCTTTTGCCTTTCTTGCTCTTCTCATGCGTTACCCAAACAGCATGGAACCCTCTGTTTCTGCTAGAAAGACAAACTATGAATTCATCCGCATTTAATCATAACTACAATGATAAAACAAATCATATTGGGAGTGCTTTGACTCAAAGAAAAATCTAACTTCGAGCCAATATTTAAATATTAGGAGGACTGAGGGAGGGTCACTTCTTCCACTTTTGAAA
>JABIXH010000174.1 GCA_018664975.1 Nitrospina sp.
ACGATAAAGCCATTGAATACCTTGAGGAGGCTCAAAGTATTTCTAATAAACTCGGTCATGTCGGAGATGAAAAAACTTCAATGGATTTATTAGGCCAGTGTTGTCTGAGTACCGGCAACTATGAAAGGGCCATTGAGTGTTTTGCCAAAGTTCTTGAGTTCGTTCGTTTGGAAGGAAAAGCCAAGAAAGAAATGGAAGTACTAAATATGCTGGCACAAGCATGTTTTAAGGGGAATGTGTTTGACCGGGCAGAATTAAACTTCAAGTTATCTTTGGAAAAAGCGCAAAAATTAGGAAGCAAGGAGGTTCAGGCTCAAGTTCTTGATGACCTCGGGCGTTTATGCAATACGGTTAAGAAATATCAATCTGCAATCACCTATTTAAAAGAAGGTAAAACCCTGGCCCATCAAAACAATCTCAAAATAAGGGAAATGGGAATTTTAGAGAACCTGTCTATGACCTATATGCAAACCAGCAAGCATAAAAAGGCTTTTGACTGCCTCGATGGAGCGTTGGAAATAGGCAGAAAACTTGGTGATAACAGGTGGCAGGGTCTAATTCTTAAGAAAATGGGAGATTACCATAAGAGCTTGAAGGAATACACTGCGGCCATTGAAAAGTACGAGCGCGGTCTGCCTAAGGTAAGAAAATTTGCAGTCCTTCCCATTGAGTATTCATTATTGGAAAATCTTGGCAACACCTATTTGGAAATAGGTGGCTATGAGAAATCCATGATTTGTTTTCGACATTCCCGTACACTGGGCAAAAAGCATGCTGATCCATATATGGAAGCAAAAGCCTTGTGGAACCTTTCCTTGACCTGTCAACGATCCAGAGAAGATGGAGAAGCTTTAAGCTTTGCGGAAATGGCTACTCAAACCTGTTTGGGAGCACAAAATAACGAGGATGTAAAGAATCTAGCTGCGGAAATCAAAGAGTGGATGATAAAAAGAGTTGAAGACGAAATTAAAGACAGTGGTTTATAGACTTATTTTGCCTTCACTTTTTTCCAGCTTAATGTGACATCACCTTTGCGAACTTTAACCTGACAACCCAGGCGCATACCTTCTTCCAGATCTTCGGGCAACAAGTAATCCTTTTCCTCTTCTGTAATTCGGGATACATTGTCCCGTCCCTCCAAAACAGTAACCTCGCAAACTCCACAAGTTCCTTCTGTGCAACCAAAGGATAGGGAAACATCAACTTCATCACAAAAATCTATAAGAGGAGTCCCATCTTCAACTTCATGCGTTACATCATCTGTTTTAAAATAAACACGTGCCACAAGCGGCTCCATAAAATATTGATATTGTGAAAAGATGCTAAAAAGCCTGGAAAGGTTTCAGTTTTTTTATGAAATCTGACTTATCAATTTATCAAATACCAGTATCTGCCAAAAACTGAATGTGCTGAATTTGCTCTTCGGTTAAATCTTTTGGAATGGTGATGGTTATTCGTACCAATTGGTCACCTCGTGCACCCGATGAAAATTTTATTCCGACCCCTTTCAATTTCAGCTTGCTATTACTTTGAGTTCCGGCAGGAATCTTGACAGATTTTATGCCATCTAAAGTCTCGACTTCTATTGTTGCTCCCAAAATTGCCTGAGTCGTTAGAATTTTTGCTTCCACAACAACATCACGGCCCTCACGTCGAAATAGGGGATGTGGAAAAACATTGACAAGAAGATGCAGATCACCACGCCGGTTCAGATTAAGCGACATTTGCCCTTTTTCCTTTAACCGGAGAACCTTCCCGTGGGTAATCCCGGGTGGTATTTTTATATTTATTTCCTCAAGCACATCATTTCTGGAAATCGATAAGGTTCGTTGACAACCCAATGCGGCCTCTTCAAAAGAAATTGAAAGCTCTTTTTTTAGTGGAGGAATCTTGGGTTCACGATGAGAGGGTCTCCCTTGCGAGAATGGATTGCCAAAACCAGCAAAAGAATCCTCTTGGCCACGAAACGGGTTGCTTCCGCCACCTCCAAATCCTCGAAGAATTTCATTTATGTCAAAATCACGAAAAATATCTTCTCGGGAAAACTTTTGGTGGAATCCTTCAGAGCCAAATTGGTCATATTGGCCGCGCTTCTTTTTGTCGCTTAAAACAGCATAAGCCTCGCTAATTTCTTTGAATCTGTCTTCAGCTTTTGAATTTCCTTCATTTCGGTCGGGATGGTACTGCATCGCCAATTTGCGATATGCCTTTTTAATCTCATCATCAGATGCACTTTTGTCGAGGCCTAGAACGGAATAATAGTTTTTCATTTCTGTAATAAGTTGAAAAATAAGGAGTAATTAGATAAACTGTAGACGGAAAAATTATTAAACATTATATAACGCCATGCGATGAAACGTGCAGATAAAATTATTTTCATTTTTTTTATAGTTTCCATTTTTGGGGCTTGTGGTGGGTATCTGCCCGATGACAGGTCGCATTGGTCTGTAAATCCAGCAGAAATGCATTCCTGGAATCCTCCGGATGAAACGGCATTGTCTGTTAGAAGGTCGAATCAATTACGGCTTGATGATCTTACGGCAGAGATTGAGGTCCTTTTTGTAAACCATGCAACTCTGACCAATCAGGAAGTCGCTATGTTTGAATCTATGCGTCAAAGTGATCGGGCGATTCAAAATATGGATTCTAATTATAGTCGGAAAATCGAATTGGAGAATACTCGAAAGAATAGAATGGAAAAGGACCTCGAAAGGGCCAAAGCAGGATTCTTGAGTGAAGAGGCAAGGTTAAACAAATTGATGGCCGTGAAACCGCCGGTGTTTTTTTCGGTCTCTGACTATAATTTAGCCATGAAAAAATTTCGTAACGGCCAATTTAATAAAAGTCTGGAATTGTTTTCCAAATTGACCAAACAAAAACCTCCAATGTTTTTACAGGATAATATTCAGTTTGGTATGGGCTCTGCTTATTTCAGGTTGAAAAACTATCCCAAGGCCAAACAACATTTTCAGACCATATTGGACAATTATGCCCAGGGTGATAAAAGATTTATTTCTTATTTCATGATGGGAGTCATTCATAACCTCCAGGGAGAAAAAAGTCGCGCTATCTTTTTACTTGAGGAGGCCCTTGAGAAAAATCCCCCTAAAAAGATGCAGGGCATGATCCATCACTTGATTGAAGTTATTAATGATGAGCCCAACCATGCCACAGGTTGATTCTCCTGCCATTGACTTGGATATTGAAGAATGGGTGAGCGGACCCTCCACTAATATTAGTCATGAACTTGGTAAACCAATCCTTATTAAAATATTCCAAGTTAATTGTCCCGGTTGTTTTACTCATGGGATTCCTGAGGTTCTCGATATCAGGTCCAAGTTCTCAGGTTCTCCCTTATTAACTTGGGGGCTGGCTACTGCATTTGAGGATTTTCATCTAAATAATTTAGAAAATTTGAAGTTGCTTATTGATGCAGGGGAAGTGGTCGGAGAAACACTGGAAGTTTTAAGTGCCAGAGGAATGCTTAATAATAACTGTCTGGATTACTCAATACCTTTTCCTGTGGCTTGGGACAGAGTAGTTTCGTACCAACCGCCTGATTATTTAACGGCGGTAAAACAGTTTATTGAAAAAGATTTTCCACAGTATGATTCGTTTCCAGTAAAAAATCAGAAACTCATTACCGATCAAGTGTTGGCTTATTTGAAGCAGAAAAAATTTGAGGCGAAAACGTTTGAGTCCTACCAGCTAAAAGGAACTCCATCGGTTTTGCTGGTTGATAAGAACGGGATTCTGCGAGGGAAATGGTTCGGCTCCGGTTATGGCTTGGAGAAAGAAGTAGAAAAACTTTTATAGCGTTAGAAAAATATTGGATTGTCTAAATCCTATCCATGAATATCTGCATCTGGCGCTCGTACCATAAAATCTTTTAAGCGAAATTGTCTGAATAAAGACATATTAGCTTCGCGCAATTTATCTTCAAACTCCTCAGCTAGTTTTTCAACAGGGGCTAAATCTTGATGCTTATCATGCTTGTTTTCAGTTTCAGGTCCCATTTCCGCCTCCAGAGGTATTAACTATTTAAATATTTAGATGTTACAGTAATATTATAAAACTTTTAATCTGTCAAGAGTAAAGTATTGTTTTTTAAGTAGTTATTTTAATTTAAGAAAAATTTGGCATTTTTTAAATAAATCCTAAACTGAACTCGTGGAGGTATTGGACCAATATGGCCCTTTTAAGTTATGAGCAGTTCCTAAATAAAATTGATCAGCTGGAAGAAGCCAACACCCTTATTGCCGCTTTAAATTTTAAAGTATTCACTCATTTAAGGAAAAAAGGAATGACGAGTCGGACTTTGGCCAATAAAGCTGGTCTTCATCCCGAAGGGGCAGAAATATTGCTCAATGCTTTGGTTTCCCTTGGAGCTTTAAAGAGTACTGGGATGGTCTACAAAAATTCCACAGAAAGCTTCAGGCATTTTTGTGAACACAGCCCGGAATATAAAATGGGTACCGTATTTTTGCGTAAAGAAAATCGTGACGAATGGTCCAATTTAATTGATGTCTTGAAAAATGGAAGAACGTTATCTGAGGAAGCAGACACCCCTGAATTTCGCGAACCTTTTACCTATGCAATGCATGAGAGAAGCAGGTTTTATTCTAAAGCCTTGGCCAAAGCTATTACTCGCAAGCCTGTTGGAAGACTGGTGGACGTAGGAGGAGGACCAGGATCCTATTCAGCGGAGATCCTGAAATATGATAAATCTGCACAGGCAATACTAATAGATCGTCCCGCAAGTCTTAAGGTTGCAAAAGCAATTCTAAAAAACACAAAAGTTTTTGACAGGTTTAGTTTTGTTGCAGGAGATTTGTTTAAAGTTGATTTTGGCAAAGAGGTAGATACTGTTTTATATTCCAATATTCTTCATATTTATAATCCCTCTCAAAATTCAAAATTATTTCAAAAAATTCACAAATCTCTCAAACCTGGCGGAAGACTCATTCTTGTCGATTTGTTTTTAAAAAATAATCGTACAGAACCACCGGATGCGGCCATGTTTTCTTTAACAATGTTATTGTTCACAACTACTGGAAGAACTTATACCTTTGAGGAAACCGAGAAAAGTCTAAAAATTCTTGGTTTTGGAAAATTTAAAAGAAGTAAATTGAGCAAGGGGAGTAGTGTTATAGAAGCGGTAAAAATCTAAATCCAATCAAAGGGAAAGGAAATTTTTAAAATTAGTCATCAGATATTTTACGGACTCTACCAGGACCTCAAAATAATTCCGATCCCGCTCAAATTCTTCATCTAGCAAATCAATCCCTCTGGATAATTCTTTTTTTCTCAGTATCTTATTATTTGATCTGTACCAATTGGAAAATCCTTCAAAATCATATCCTTGAAGTAAAAAAACCGTCTCTTTATTTTTCAAAATACTTGCATTGATTTTTTCCATCTCAGCAACAAATAAAATTTTGTCATCAGAGTTCAAAGTATTAGAGGTTAAGTATTTAGCTTTAATCGCATCGAGTTGGTCAGCGATATTTTGCAGAATTTGATTTTGCATTAAAACTGGATCCCTCAGGGAGTTATAGTGTTCCTCTTTATTTTCCTCATGAATTTCATCAGGGATCAATTCTACTTGTATCAATTTTTTGCAATGCATATAAATAGCTTCTCTTAAAGATAGATTTTGCGCTCCTGTAATGGGCATCCCCCCTTCGGTGGCATTTATAACTATGTGATCGCCTTCAATATTTCTAGTAAATATATGGTTATAACTTTCCATAGCCTGGGTACTGAAAATGGTTTCCCCAAACATATCTGTACTTGTAGTTAAATTTGGCCCAAAACCTGAATATTTCTTATGGTCCCAATAGGGAAGGGGGTGCAAACGGCTTACCTGATCCATATGTTCTTCATGATAAAAAGAATGAAGGCAATGTTGGCGTTGGTTAAAAAAAGATAGGTCTTGACCCACTAGAATAATTGGGGAGTTTCCAATATATTGAGCAAATGTAACAGCAGAATGAGCGACTGAACTTATTTTGCCCAGACTTCCTTTTTCATTGGTATATTTGCTGAGCCATTCGGCAAGATATACTTCCAAATCAAATACCAGTTTGTGATTATGAAATAATTTAGGGATGGCATTGGGTACTGCAGAATTATATAAAAGCCAAAATTCATCGATTTCGGTTGCAAACTCGAAAGAGTTGATTGTTTGTTCATCGGGGTCAATTGAAACAACCACATCGGGTTTAAGCCCATTATAAAGTAATGGTTTTAGAGCTGTGCCGACCGAAATGAGAAAAAATCTTTTTCGTGCTGTTTTAAGAAGTTGAATATTTTTATCCAATGAGGGGCCTGCAGAACAAACTATAGCTGGGATATCAGGCAATGAATTTCTCAAGGATTTTATACCCGGACTTCCAAGAAAGTCATTCAAATTAGAAAATATATTTTTGAAATAAAGCTTGGAATGAATAGACTGTGTTTTTAAATTGATTCTGGTTTCGTTAAAATATTTTTCTATTTCCCCCAGCAATATCCCATAATATTCCAAGTCCACATCTACCAGGGATTTTTGCTTAACGACACAATAATCATTGAGAGCAAAGTTTGTTTGTTCCGGCTCCAGTAGAGCTTCTAGTGTAAGAGGGTTTGCATCAACAAATAATCTAACCCCGGGATGCTCCCAAATAATGGAAAAATCTACTTCACGAAGAGCAAGCGCGAATAACTCGAGGTCTTTTTCAAAGATATAAATTTTTGTTTGACTCGTAGCACTTCTGACAATTTCAAAAACTTGATAACCCAAGCCCAAACCAATAACTATAAAGTTTAGAGATTCATCAATCTTTAAAGACTTCAGGTAACGGATAGCTTCTGAGGCTGGATCATAATTACTATATATCTGTGATTTTTTGCCTTGATTATCTATGCGGGAAAGGGTGGGAGACCCCGATTTGGAACGGGTTACTTCATAATTGGAAGAAGCATTAAGAGATACAATTTTCTCAAATAAAGCAGGTTCCACTTTCTTTAAAGAATCCAGATTCTTGCTTAAATAAGAATTGCTCATTTTTCAAGTATCTCTTTTTGGGGTGTTTTAATCCGGCTTAGATAAAAGAGAAGTATATTTAAA
>JABIXH010000238.1 GCA_018664975.1 Nitrospina sp.
GAAAAACAAGATTCTGCCACGGCGACTGCAAGCCCTCCTTCTGAGCAATCATGCGCCGAAGAGATAAGGCCTTTCTGAATCAGTTCCCGGCAAAATTCCTGAACCTGTTTTTCGTGTTTTCGATCCAGAACGGGAATCTTCCCTTCACTGCGATCAAACATGACTTTCAGGTATTCGGTTCCTCCCAGTTCTTCCATGGTAAAACCGATGAGGGCAATTTGATCCCCGGCTTTTTTAAACCCCTGGGTCATGATCCGATTATAATCTTCGATCAATCCCACAACCGCAACAGTCGGAGTTGGGTAGATTGCATCCCCTTTTGTTTCATTATAGAGGCTGACGTTACCACTGACCACCGGAATATCAAAAAACCTGCAAGCATCACCCATACCTTCCACTGCCTGCTGGAATTGCCACATGATTTCAGGTTTTTCGGGGTTACCAAAATTCAAACAATTGGTCAGCCCTATCGGTTCTGCCCCGGAGCACACTACATTCCGACAGGCTTCGGCCACAGCAATGGCGGCTCCTTCATAAGGATCCAGGTAACAGTAGCGGCTGTTGCAGTCGACAGAAATAGCCACCGCTTTTTGTGTACCTTTTATGCGTAAGACAGCGGCGTCTGATCCGGGCAAAACCAGCGTATTCAGACGCACCATGTGGTCATATTGCTCGAAGACCCATTCCTTGCTGGCAATATTAGGACAGGCCAGAAGTTTTTTCAAAGCAGTGTTCCCCTGTGAAATATCAGGAAGTTCGGTCAGGTTCACATGCCCCACTTCATCGAGATATTTTGGGTGTTTGGATTCCCGTTTCAAGTCCAGAGCACCATCGACAACGGGAAAGACGGGAAGGTTTACCACCTCTTGACCTTCAAACTGAATACGTACGGAAGTTTCCTCGATCACTTCACCGATGATTGCCGCATCCAGCCCCCATTTGTCGAGTACCGCCAGGGCCTCACTTTCATGGCCTGGTTCGATCACGAATAACATGCGCTCCTGAGATTCTGAAAGTAGAATCTCGTAGGGAATCATGCCTTCCTCTCTCAGGGGAACTTTTGACAGATCCATAGATACGCCGGTTTCTGCCCGGTGTGCCATTTCAAAGGAAGATGAAGTGAGTCCAGCGGCCCCCATATCCTGTACCCCTACTACCCAGTCGAACTTAAACAATTCCAGGCAGGCTTCTATCAATAGTTTTTCTGTAAACGGATCGCCCACCTGAACGGTGGGTCGCTTGTCCTCCGTGGTTTCATCGAACTCGGAAGAAGCCAGTAGGCTGGCACCATGAATCCCATCGCGTCCAGTTTTGGAACCAACGTAGAGAATCTGGTTGCCCACTCCACCTGCTCCGGCGAGAAAGATTCGATCTGATTTAACCAGACCCAGGCAGAATGCGTTGACCAGAATATTACCGTTATAACAGGCATCAAAATAGATTTCCCCGCCGACGGTGGGAACGCCAGTGCAGTTTCCATAACTGGAGATGCCATCGACAACACCATTAAGAAGGAACCGGGTGCGGGGTTCGGACAATTCTCCAAAGCGTAATGAATTCATCAAGGCAATTGGCCTTGCGCCCATTGTGAAAATGTCCCGCATAATACCGCCCACGCCGGTGGCCGCGCCCTGATGGGGTTCGATAAATGAAGGATGGTTGTGGCTTTCGATTTTAAATGCGACAGCCAGGCCATCACCAATATCTATGACTCCCGCGTTTTCCCCCGGACCTTGCAGGACTCTTGGGCCTTCAACGGGCAATTTCCTTAAATAAGGCCGGGAGCTTTTATAACTGCAATGCTCGCTCCACATTACAGAAAATATACCCAGTTCGGTCAGGTTTGGAGTGCGCTCAATCAGGTCAAGGATGCGTCGAAACTCCTCCACAGTCAAACCGTGTTCTCTAACGATTTTAGGAGTGATTTCGGGGCCGGGTCGATTTTTTTTGGTTTTATCCACAGTGTCAGGAATTTGAAATAAGGGATTGAAAAATGATTTGGCCATCTGTTTTCGACAACAATGGGTCAGCACAACGTTCCGGGTGTGGCATCATGCCCATTATATTTTTTTGTTTATTAGCCACTCCTGCCACAGAACCTACAGAGCCGTTGGGGTTGGACTCCGCAGAGACATTTCCGCTTTTGTCACAATACCGAAAGATAATCTGGCCATTTTCCTCAAGTTCAGTCAAGGAATAGGGGTCGATGTAATAGCTTCCCTGATGGTGGGCAATGGGTATTTCCAGAACACGGTTCTCTCCACAACCTTGTGTGAAGGAAGTATCGGGGTTATCAATATTGACGAAAACATTTTTACAGATAAATTTTCGCGACTGATTCTGGATCAATGCCCCGGGTAGCAGGCCGCATTCCAGAAGCACTTGAAATCCGTTGCAAATACCCAGCACTTTGCCTCCCTTTTTGGCAAAGCTTATGATTGAATTTATGATTGGTGAAAATCGGGCAATGGCTCCGGCCCGAAGATAGTCTCCGTAGGAAAATCCCCCAGGTAGAACCACAAGGTCAAAGGATTCCAGATTCACTTCATCTTTATGCCAAAGCCAGTGGGTTTCCTGATTCAAAACATGCTTGAGGATATGATAACAATCGTGGTCACAATTGGACCCGGGAAATACAACAATGCCGCACTTCATTTTATTCTAGTTCGATTCGTTTTGGAGTGTTAATCAGTAGGAACAAGTGTGAAACGGAAAGATTCAATCACCGTATTGGCCAGAAGTTGCTCACACATTTCCCGGACCCGAATTTCGGCTTCCTCCTTCGATGCAGAATCAAGTTTGATTTCCAGATATTTACCTATATTTACATCCAGCACTTCCTCATATCCCAAATCATTCAAAGCATGATGGACGGTTTTCCCTTGTGGATCAAGAACACCCTCCTTAAATGTTACATGTATTTGGGCAAGCATTTTATTACCTTAAAATTTGTTTAGTAGGCTTTGTAACAGGAAAAAGCCGAAATCAAAAGGCCAATTTTTGACCGGCCCGAATAATTATGTTAAACAAGGAGTTAGGGTGTCTCATTCCAGGCTCTTTCTTGCCAGAACTTCTGTCCCTCAATGACTAATTCTAAAATCCATCTGACGCTTTTCCTTTTTTTCTTTTCCGTATACGCCTTGACGGGGCAAGGATCAATCCAGTCGGCGGATGGGAAAATCATGTTCCTCCTGACCGAAGCCATGGTTGAAAACCATAGTGTGAGCTTTTCAGAAATGGTTACCCTGGACGATACACCTGGCCCACAGTATTCGAAATATGGTTTGGGTATGAGCGTTTTGGCGATTCCTTTTTACCTTTCAGGTAAAGCTTTATCATTCCTGTTAGGCATTGAGGCATCCATGGCTACGCAATTTGCTGTGAGCATGATCAACGCTTTGCTTACAGCTTTTAGTTGCCTGATGGTCTTTCGATTTGCCACAGACCGATTTGAATGCAACTCAAGAATAGGCTTGGTTTTAGCGTTGGGATTCGGCTTGTCCACCATAGCCTGGTATTACTCTGAAGATTTTATGAGTGAGCCAGCGGTAACTTTGTTTCTATTATTAGCCGTTTACTGTGTGACGAGTAAAGACCCCACTGCAAGAAAACGCGATCTCATCTGGGCGGGCACGTTTCTGGCTTTGGCTGTTTTCTGTCGGTTGGCGGTGTTGGTTGTCATACCAGGATTTATACTTTACCAGTGGATGGTGTGGAACGAATCGGATGATAAAAATGTGAAAGAGTTGACCCGGGATCTGATTCGACCGGCGGTTCCTGTTATCACGGTTATTATCATCATCATGCTTTATAATTATGTCCGGTTCGCAGACCCGCTGGCAACCGGATATGAAAATTTTAACGGTCGATTTCTGGTGGGTTTTTTCGGAATTCTTTTTTCTCCCGGGAAATCCCTGTTTTTGTTCAACCCATTAACCCTGTTTGGGTGCCTGGGTTTTATGCTTTTTTTGCGTCAGCAAAGAAAAACAGCTTTGCTTTTTGGCTGGCTCATTGTTTCGCACCTGTTATTGTTTTCCTCCTGGTGGAGTTGGCAGGGTGGAATGAGCTGGGGGCCCCGGTTAATGCTGGTGGTCATCCCTTATTTGATTTTGCCGGTGGGCTTTCTTTTGCGGGAGTATAAACAAGCTGTTAAAATTCCCATTCTGGTATTTCTCGTGGTGGGAATTTTAATTCAATTGCCATCTGTAACGGTCAATATTGCCCGCTACTATTATGAAATGAATAAACAATTTGGAACTTACGGCCATGATCGGATTTTGTTTTCGCCCAGGTATTCTCAATTGATCGGCCAGTTCAAACAGGTGGCGGTGGTTTTTGATAACCTGGGTGATGATATTCAAATGGCGCAAATGGCTTCTATGGCAAAAAATGGGGAGCGATTCCTGGGAGCTGATATCAGTGTGGTTCTGGATAATGGCCTGGCGGTCAATGCCCCCAATTTCTGGTGGTATTATATGCGTGTGTTCGGTTACCCTTTTTACTTCTGGTTACTCCCCCCTGTTGCCCTGGTTGGAATTATCGCAGTCAGTGGGAGCAGGTTATATAGGGAAACCAATAACCATTGAACATTTTTGATGGATTAATTATGGATAATAAATGGAATGATTCCGATGCCAAATCGGCTATTAAAAAATATAGTGATGTCACTGAAGACATTGCGCTGAGGGTTTACACATCACGATTGATCGGTGCAGACCCCTCGCTGGTTCTGCATGGCGGGGGCAACACCTCTGTCAAGTCGCGCACCCGCAACAAGGTGAACGAAGAGGTGGATGTGCTTTATGTTAAAGGCAGTGGTTGGGATCTCGATACGTTGGAGCCTCCTGGACTTCCGGGAGTCTTGCTGGATCACTTGCAGAAACTGAGAAGCCTTGATCGATTGAGCGATGAAGACATGGTCAATGAACAGCGAACCCATCTTCTGGATGCTTCCTCCCCGAACCCATCTGTGGAGACACTTCTGCATGCGTTCTTGCCGCATAAGTTTATTGATCATTCGCACGCCGATGCCAGTTTGATCATTGCTAATCAGCCAGATGCTGAAAAAATTTGTCGAGAAATTTATGGGGATAGCATTGGTATCGTCTCTTACATCATGCCCGGATTTGACCTCGCCAAAGCCTCTGCTGAAGTGTATGAAAAAAATCCGGATGTAGAAGGGCTTATGCTGATCAATCATGGCCTGTTCACTTTTGGCGATACGGCGAAAGAAAGTTATGACCGTCACATTCATGCGGTAAACCTTGCAGAAAAATTTATTCAGACAAAACCTCTTAAGCCGCTCACCCCGCTGGAAGGCCCAAGCCTGAATGCAGGGGAGAAAACCCTGTTGAATGCTCTGGCACCTGTACTCCGTGGGCTTTATAAAAATCTGTCTGGCAAAGACTGGGTTCTGCATCACCGTGCCGATACTAAGGAATTTGCATCCAGCAAAGAGTGCGAGTTATGGTCCCAGATTGGCACCGCCACCCCCGATCATGTGATTCGGACTAAACAAAAACCTCTGCTCCTGAACCTGACCCAATGGCAGGATTCGGATAAGCTACGCGAGGAAGTATCTCAGGCCTTGAAGGCCTATAGCGAAAGTTATCATCAATATTTTGAGACTAACAAGTCTGCAAAAGGGGTCGACAAAAAAGAGCTGGACCGTTTGCCACGGGTAGCGCTTGTGGCGGGTTTAGGGTTGGTGACAATTGGGAAAACAGTTAAAGAAACCCGGATCTCAGCAGATATTTATCAGCACACAATTGATATTCTCCATAAATCTTTTTCGGTGGGAGACTATGCGCCTCTGGGTTCCAGTGATTTGTTTGATATGGAATACTGGTCTCTGGAGCAGGCCAAGCTGGGCAAGAGCAAGGCGCCGATTCTTCAGGGTAAGGTTGTCTATATTACCGGAGCCGCTTCGGGTATCGGTTTAGCCAGTGCCAAACTGTTTGCCGAGCAGGGAGCTAATCTTTTTCTTGCCGACCGGGACAATTTAAACGAAGTCGCTGAGGCAATACGCAAAAAATCCAAAGTTGGTGTTGCGACTCAGGTGTTGGATGTGACCGATGAATCGGCTGTGCGTCAGTCGTTTGAACAGTTGGTGCAGACTTTTGGAGGCATTGATATTCTTATCTCCAATGCTGGCAACGCCGTGCAGGGCGCAGTGGGAGAAGTGGATTTGAAAACCCTGCGCGCCAGTTTTGAATTGAATTTTTTTGCCCATCAGGTGCTGGCTTCCGAAGCCCTGCAAAGATTTCTGATTCAAAAAACGGGAGGCGTTCTGTTGTTCAATGCATCTAAAGCCGCGTTTAATCCGGGCAAGAATTTTGGTCCTTATGCCCTTCCAAAGGCGGCTGTAGTGGCACTCACTAAACAGTATGCGCTGGATTACGGGGCGGAGGGTGTCCGGTCTAATGCTATCAATGCAGACCGCATCCGCACTGCTCTTTTTTCTGAGGAGGTGCTGAAAGAAAGGGCAGAGGCACGAGGGCTCTCACCCGATGACTATTTCAAGAACAACCTCCTGCAACAGGAAGTTTATGCCACCGATGTGGCACAGGGATTCCTCAACCTGGCTCTAGCGGAAAAAACCACAGGGAGCATCATCACTATAGATGGCGGCAATATAGCCGCCAGCCCCCGCTAGCCAGGGTGACGCGGGACCCAGTGGGCAATAGCTTTGTCTACCGAACAAAGAGTTTTCTCGGCTTGTGAAATCCCCTTCCATAAATTTCATGCCCCGTAGGGGTTTTGCCTCCAGAAATATGGAAATGCCTTATAAGCCGGGAAGAATGTTTGATAGGGTAAAAAGCGATAGCTAGTTGGCCCTGCTATAGATTTATATTTAGTATGGGGTAAAACAAAGGGCTTGGGGTTTTTGAGCTTTTTCTAAGACCGCTAACGACCCAAAGCGGACATTAAATATTACAAAGATTGATCTGGCATTTTTAGAAACCGCATACTTTTTAATAGAGGGTGGATGGAGGAATATGGGAAGGAATAAAGGCCAAGTGAGAGGTATTCATGGATGAATCAAACCTAGAAGAAGGGCGTAAAGCTTATAACGATGGAAACTATGAGAGGGCTTTACAGATATTTAAGACCCTTGCGGAACAGGGAGAGATTGAAGCCTATGGCAGGCTTGGGGAAATTTATCGGGATGGGCTGGGATTACCGAAAGATTTAGTGCTGGCAACTGCGCATTTTAGAGTCGCAGCCCAACTGGATGTGTGTAAATTTATGGATGAATATGATGAATATGTTGATAGAGAGGAAGACACATACAACTTTGGTTACACAAATAATGAAATAGATTTACTTGAAAAACAAATGACCCCAGCTGAAATCGCCGAAACTAAGAAACTGGCAATGAAGTTGTTGGAGGGGCATGGATATTAGGATATAGGAATCTAATGTCAGCTATTGGCCGAAAGCTGACATTAACCTCGCCTGTGTAAATCGGTTTTTGGGGTGGGTTATCCAGCGAAAAATCCCAAACTAAATCGGGCGTTATACCTACGCCTAGTAGTCGGTGATTTCCCCGCCGGGAATTCTGCGGGCCTGTTTGCCGAACTCTAAAGGGTGGTCTGTTCCGGGAAGGATGGTGCCATCTGGAGAGTAAGGGCCGATCTTGCTCCATGTTCCCGCCTGTTGTTCAGCAACGTATTCCATTTCCAGAATCGCTTTGGGGTTTTTATAACCATATTTAGAGGGTGCGATCAGTCGCAGAGGAAACCCGTGTGCATCCGAAAGGGGTTCGCCGTTCATGGAATGCGCCAGCAGAACCCTATCCTGTTTTAACGAATCACGCGAAAGGTATTCCTTGTAATCATCACCGCAATGGAATAATACCCCCCGTGCAGACGCTAGAGGCTGAACGATTTGCTCCAGTTCTTTCAACGAAAAACCACTCCATTCAGCACGGGCCGACCAGCATTCCACGCATTTTAATCTGGAAGATTGGGAGTGGATGGGTAAATTTTGTAACTCGTCCAGGGTAAATATTTTGGGGGATTCGACCAATCCGGTTATCTTTAATCTCCAGGTCTTGATGTTGATGCGGCGCATCGGCTTCCAGAAATTAATATAGAAAGAGCTATGTTTTCCTTCCCGGGTTTTGCCGACGAAATCAGTGCCTGAAAAAGAATCCTCTGCCCAGATTTTTTGCGGGCCACGAATCCCGTGCCATAAAATTAGAGTGAGAGCCCAAAATCCGCCTTTGATGAAAAGTCGGCGCGTAATTTTTTCTATTTGGCGCATCGAAACCCCAAAAAGATGAATCTCCCGGATGGGGCGATCAGGTTGCGTTCAAAAGTTTTGCTGTATTCGTAATCGAGATGATGATTCCACAGTCCGCCTCGGGTTACATTTTTACCATTTTCAAAACTGGCCGTCCATTCCCAAACCGAGCCTGCCATATCACGGACTCCATAAGGCGAGTTGTCTTTTTTGTTCAGTCCAACCCGGCGCTTGATGATCCCCGAATAAAACGGATGCGGTTTTTTGCGCGGCGGTTTGTCTCCCCAGGGGTAAAGCCGGGCATCTGTGCCGCGGGCAGACTTTTCCCATTCTTGTTCAGTGGGGAGACGTTTCCCCACTTGTTCGCAATACGATTGCGCCTGATACCAGGTGATATTGGTAGCCGGGTGAGCCTCTGCGCCTTGCCAAAAAATAAATTCTGGAAAAAATCGGGCATACTCTTCCTGAGTCACCTCAAACCGGTCGATGGAGAACGTTTGAAGTTGAAGCACCTGTTGGGGAAGAGCATCGTTGTTGGAAATTTCTCCGATTACAGATTTGCCCGCGGGAACTTCCACCATTTCAGAGGAATAAGCGTATTTTGATTCGGATGCAAGCACCAAACAAACAAATAGGATGAACGTTTTCATAAAAGCATTATAGACTGAGGAAATAGTAACAAGTTAGGAAAACCCGGGTAAAAAAATCTTGCAATGAAAAACTTTACCTAGTGTCTTAATTCAGATCATCAGTGTTCAAATAAATTTTGTAAGGAATCGAAATGATTGAAGACCAACTTGCCAGGTATCATCAATATCCAGAACTTCAGTTGGCGCAGGATGAAAGGGGTATGTGGGAGAAGATGAGCTTGAAAAAATATGTTAATGAAATAATTTGTTTTTAAGTTAGGAAGGAAAATGAATAACTCAAAGAAGATTCTGGTGGTAATTGTGCTCGCGGCTTTTATAGGAGCCTTTTTCCATTTCAACCTCGGGCAATACCTTTCGCTTGAATACTTAAAAGGACAGCAAGCCAATTTTTCTGTTTTCTATAAAGAAAATGCTCTATTGGCAATCGGGGTTTACTCAGCAGTTTATATAACATCTACTGCCCTTTCTTTGCCCGGGGCCGCCCTTCTTACACTGCTGGCAGGGGCTTTATTTGATCTGGTTACCGGAACGATCATAGTTTCCTTTGCCAGCACTATCGGAGCAACTCTTGCTTTTCTTGTTTCGCGTTTATTGCTTCGTGATTTTGTCCAGGAAAAATTCGGCCATTACCTGCAATCATTTAATGATGGTATTAAAAAGGATGGTGGTTTTTATTTATTCACTCTGAGATTGATTCCCGCAGTGCCTTTCTTCGTAATAAATCTGGTTATGGGACTGACACCCATGAAGACGATACAGTTCTTTTTTGTGAGTCAGGTGGGGATGCTTGCAGGAACTATTGTATTTGTAAATGCCGGAACGCAACTTGCTCAAATCGAATCTTTAAGTGGAATTCTATCGCCAGAAATTATTTTTTCATTTGTTCTATTAGGCATATTTCCTCTTGCGGCAAAAAAACTGGTGGCTATTTATAAAGGGAGAAGGGCGTTGAAAAAATATAAAAAGCCCAAAACATTTGATTACAACATGGTAGTCATCGGCGCGGGGTCGGCTGGTCTTGTTACCAGTTATATTGGAGCCGCGACGAAAGGCAAAGTGGCTTTGATCGAAAAACATAAAATGGGAGGGGATTGTTTGAACACGGGTTGCGTTCCCAGCAAGGCCCTGATTCGTTCAGCAAAATTCATGGCGGATGTGAAAAAGTGTCAAAAACTGGGATTCAAAAATGTTCAGGTCGAGTTCGACTTTGCGGAGGTCATGGAGAGAGTTCAGCGCGTGATCAAAACGATTGAGCCGCACGACTCGGTGGAACGTTATTCCAGGCTGGGAGTAGAATGTCATACGGGTGAGGCCAGAATTAAATCCCCTTATGAAGTTGAGGTCAACGGCAAGATTCTAACCACGAGGAATATTGTTATAGGTACCGGCGCTCGGCCTTCCATCCCGCAAGTTGAAGGTATTGAAAATGTTGATTACCTGACCTCAGACACCATTTGGAATATTCGAAAACAGCCGGAAAAGTTGCTTGTGCTGGGTGGTGGGCCTATTGGTTCTGAATTGACTCAGGCTTTTGCCCGACTCGGTTGTGATGTGACCCAGGTGCAACGCAATAAGCGATTGCTTCCCAAGGAAGACCCTGAAGTCTCGCAAATGGTATTGGAAAGTTTCCAAAGTGACGGCATCAAAGTTTTGCTAGAGCACACCCCAAAAAAATTCTTCAAGCGTGACGGAAAAGATTTTCTTGAGTGTGAGCATAAAGGGGCCTCTGTTGAAATACCCTTTGACGCACTTCTGATCGCGTTGGGAAGAAAAGCGAATACAACCGGGTTCGGTCTGGAAGAACTGGGTGTTGAGTTAACTCCGGCAAAAACGATTCAAGTGGATGAGCACATGCGGACTAATATTCCCAATATATATGCCTGTGGGGATGTTGCCGGCCCTTATCAATTTACCCATATAGCGGCTCATCAGGCTTGGTACTGTGCCGTCAATTCGATGTTGAGTCCGTTTTGGGGATTCAAAGTGGATTACAGTACCGTGCCTTGGTCTACTTTTACCGACCCTGAAGTGGCACGTTCTGGATTGAATGAATTGGAAGCAAAGGAAAAAGGAATTCCCTATGAAGTCACCACTTATGGAATTGATGATCTGGACCGGGCCATCGCAGACGAGGCGGCTTTTGGAATGGTGAAAGTTCTGACTGTGCCCGGTAAAGATAAAATCATAGGCGTTACCATTGCAGGGCTTCATGCCGGGGATATTATTTCAGAATATGTCGCCGCTATGAAAAATGGGTTTGGCATGAATGCTATTCTGGGCACCATACATATCTATCCCACTTTGGCAGAGTCGAATAAATTTGCCGCCGGCAATTGGAAAAAAAATACCACCACAGAGAAAACCCTTGCCTGGGGGGAGAGAATCAATCGCTGGCGAAGGGACTATTTTTAGCCGATGTTAATGGCCTTTATGTTTTTAATCGGGTTGTTGAACCCTGCTTTTCCCATCGAAGCAAGCGACAATACTGATCATCCCCCCTCTCGTCAAGGTATGGTTTTTGTCCCTCCGGGATCATTTTTGATGGGTGCTGACAATAATCAAGGCTATCAAGTTTGTGTGGCGTATAACGAGACCTGTAAGAAAAAATGGTTCAACGATGAAAGTCCGGTGCACTCGGTAAAACTGGACGGGTTTCATATTGATGCTTACGAGGTCACTCAAAAAGAATTTAAACGTATCATGGAAACAAATCCTTCCAAATTTCAAGGATCAAATCGCCCGGTGGATAACGTGACCTGGTTTGAAGCTAAGGAGTACTGTGAGAAATTGGGCAAACGACTCCCTACCGAGGCAGAATGGGAGCGGGCCGCCAGAGGAGAAAGCAATTCTGTTTTTCCTTGGGGAGATGAAGCCGAATCAGGGAAAGCAAATTTTTGCGATGCTCAATGCGATAAAGGTTGGAAGGTAGACCAATTTAGCGATGGGTTTTCAAATACCGCTCCTGTGGGCAGTTTTCCTCCTAATTCTTACGGCCTATTTGATATGGCCGGAAATGTTTATGAATGGGTGGGCGACTGGCATGATGAGGATTATTACCGGAGCGTTCCCAGGGAAAACCCTGCGGGACCAAAATCGGGAAAAAAGAAAGTCATGCGGGGAGGGTCATGGATAAACTATGCAACGGGGGTTCGCCCTGCTGATCGAACCGATTCCAAACCTAATGCTCGTATGGATTTTGTTGGCTTTCGCTGTGCCCTCTAAAAAATACCTGTAGACACTTCCATTAAGGATTGTATTTGCAAATAATTCTAAGGGATAAAGTATTATGATTTCAAAAAATAATATTTCAAGATGTGCGAAGACCATTAAGCAACTGATCAATAGATGTGATTCTTATGGAGAATTTGATAAGGATGGGAACCTGTTTTTTCCAGTAGAAAAAAGGGAAACCAGTCTGCTTAAAATTTCGAAAGAAAAATTACGCGAATATGAATCATCTGGAATGAGTGTTCTCGAATTGCACCAGAAACTGGAAGGGCAAGCGGGTGATTGTGGCTGGTCAGATACTACCTTGGATATACAGATGCCTAAACCAAAATTAAGGACAAAAATATTTTAAAGATTAATCGGATTTGCAAATTGGTTCAATTCGCAACCTTGCAGGATTTATCATCTTTGTCGGTTTGCTGATTCTTCCTCGCAGAGTTGAACAAGACGGGTCATGTCTATGGATGTTTGGAGTCTTTACTCATTTGTCGTTTCGATCGAGGAATGAATACGCCGGCAATAAGTTCCGAGGTTTGTTGAAAGCTCCATTCATTCAGTGCATTATGTGTCGAAAGGGAGGTTGCTGGGGTAATATTGTGACAGACAGTTTTCTCTCATACATTAAGGGTGGAGTTGATTCATGAAAAAATTTACAATACCCGTCAGGAAGCTAAGGCCGTTATTTTTGAATATATCGGGGTTTTACAATCGGCAACGCCAGCATTACTATCTTGGCTGTCTCAGTCCGGTTTACTTCGGGAAATAGAATGTGGCTTAACAAATTGTCTGGTTTTGCGGGGCAAGATCATTGGGGTTTAACGTCAGTAATAAGTTCCGAGATTTGCTAATAGTTCCTTTCATTTAGTACGGTATGAGTTGAAAGGGGAATTGCTGGGATAATACTTTGGCAGAAAGTTTTTTCCATACATTAAAGGTGGAGTTGATCCACGAAAAAACTTACAATACCCGTCAGGAAGGCAAGACAGCTATTTTAAAAAATATCTAAGGGTTTTATAATCAGAGGCCGACATTACTATCTTAGCTATCTCAGCCCAGAGGAGTATGAGAAAAAGTATGTGGCTTAATTAACTGTCCATTTTTTACTGAGCACAACCACTTACATTCTCATTGGAAAAACTAAACTGAATTTAAGTCGACATATTTTTTAACCTTTCACTTTTAAAATTATTTTTCTAACCATCTTTTACACCTAAAATCACATGAAAATTCTTATTATTGGGGGGGACGGTTATTTAGGCTGGCCCACGGCACTTTATTTTTCAAAACAAGGTCATGATGTTGCCATTATTGATAACTTTGCCCGGCGAGGTTATGATTTGGAATTTGGTTTCAGTTCTTTGACGCCTATTCTTGACCTCCATCAAAGGGTGGATTTGTGGAAAAAGGAAACGGGGAAATCTATATCGATTCATGTGGGAGATGTGACAGATTACCCGTTTTTGACTCAAGCTATCAAGTCCTGTAAGCCTGACACCGTAGTTCATTTTGGAGAGCAACGATCAGCCCCTTACTCCATGATTGGACACAGGCATGCTGTTTATACCCAGGTGAATAATGTGGTCGGAACCTTGAACCTATTGTTTGCCATAAAAGAGATTGTCCCCGACTGCCATTTGGTCAAACTTGGAACCATGGGAGAATATGGCACCCCAAATATTGATATTGAGGAGGGTTTTATAAAAATAAATCATAATGGGCGTGAGGATGTATTGCCCTTCCCGAAGCAACCTGGCTCCTTTTACCATTTGTCTAAAGTTCATGACAGCAATAACATATTTTTTTGTTGTAAAGTTTGGGGCATAAGAGCAACAGATTTAAATCAAGGGGTGGTGTATGGTGTCGAAACAGAAGAAACGATAATGAACCCAGGGTTGTGCACTCGCCTTGATTATGATGAAGTGTTTGGAACCGTATTGAATAGGTTTTGCGTTCAATCAATTATCGATCACCCGCTGACTGTTTATGGTGAAGGAGGCCAGACCAGAGGGTTTATCAACTTGCTGGATAGCATCCGATGTGTGGAGCTGGCGGTTTTAAATCCAGCAGGAAAAGGTGAGTTTCGAGTGTTCAATCAATTCACGGAACAATTTAATGTTTTACAATTAGCGCAATTGGTCAAGTGTTGTGGGGAACGACAGGGCATGAGTATAAAAATCAATCACCTTGAAAACCCAAGGGTTGAATTAGAAACCCATTTTTATAATGCTGTCCATACTAAGTTGATAGATTTGGGGCTAGAGCCTCATAACCTAAGTGACACCATTATCGACTCGATTTTTAAGGTAATGGAAAAATATAAGGATCGAGTAGATTCAAGTAAGATTCAACCTCATGTGAACTGGAGAAAGCCAACTAATGTTTTATGAAATTCCTGCTTTCCGATTGGTCGGATTGTTGGTTGCTTTAGCAAGTGGTTATTTATTGCTTCGGCTTGTTCATTCGCGCAAAATTAGTGGTTTTGAGTTTTTATTTTGGTTTGGTGCTGTTTCCTTTGTTGTAACTCTAAGTATTTATCCCCAATTTAATCAAACTATTTTTAGTTACTTCTCCTTTACAAGCAATGAGAGATCTGATCGCCTTATCGGCCTAGCATTTATTTTCATATTTTTGCTTTCCTGCATTGTTTTTTATTACCGTAATCGTTTGTTTACTTGTGAGCAGCAATTCCTGAATACAATACAGGTAACCACCGCAAATCAATTTATCCATAAGCATAAGGAGCAGCTTGGAGAGAGCGAGCTTTTTATACTTATCCCGGCTCTTAATGAAGAAGAAAACTTAAAGTCTGTTTTGGAAAAAATTCCAACAGAAATTTGCGGACTACATCCCCAAGTGATTGTCATTTCTGATGGAAGTACTGACAATACAGTAGGCATAGCTATCAGAAAAGGTGCGGAGGTGGTTGAGCACCCCATTAACTTTGGCGGTGGGATGGCACTCAAAACAGGTTACCGAATAGCTTTGGCTATGGGGGCTCGTTATGTTGTTACTTTAGATGCGGATGGCCAATACCAGCCCAACGAAATAGAACGTTTGTTACATCCTCTTATTGAAAATAAAGCTGATATGGTTAGTGGCTCAAGAGTCTTGGGTTTTTTTGAGCAGAACCTTGACCCCTCAAACATTTTCCGATCAGTCGGAGTGAGAATATTCAATATTATTCTGACTGCAATTACAGGCCAGAAAATCACAGATAGTTCTAGCGGTTTCAGGGCAATTAAGGCTGAATATCTTCCTCACCTTACCCTGATTCAGAGCCAATTTCATTCATCTGAGTTTTTGATCGAAAGCTTGAAAAATGGTCTTAAATTTCAAGAGGTACCCATTTCATTTTTAAAAAGAATTTCGGGGGAAAGTAAAAAACCAGCCACTTGGGCCTATGGGATTGGTTTTTTAAGAGCAATGTTGAAGACATGGCTCAGGAAATGATTTTCTCATTAGCACTTTGAAGAGTTAGGCCTAGATTTTTTTATAGTCAATTATAACGATTGCCCTAGGTCTAGACATTTGGGCACAGGTTCTTCTAGTATACAATTCCGAATCAAAAGATCTAATGAGGGTTCGCTTCTTGCGGTTCGATTTCGCCATAAACTAATTAGTAAATATACGTAGCAGAGAATATCGATTTATATATTTCCAGCATGTAGCCACGTTGCCCGCGAATAAACGGGAATTTACTTCAAGTATTTATTTTACAAGTTTTGTCGTGTCTAAATTATCGCTGGTTAGTTAGGTAGGGAGAGAGATTCCTTTGCTGGCGGAGTTATTGTATCATTCCCACTCAATAGCTTTATGCATATAAACTACTGCATTTAGATGGTTTATTTTGGTTACTCAACTTTTCAGAGGATGTTTGGGCAACCTTATATAAAAAGTAGTGCCCTTTCCTACAACACTTTTGACTGCAATGGTTCCATCATGTCTTTCTATAATTTTCTTGGAAATGGCAAGACCCATCCCAGTTCCATTGTATTCACTCCTACCATGTAGTCGTTGAAACGGGTGAAAAATCCTTTCCTTATATTTTTCATCAAACCCTATTCCGTTATCTTCAATTGCGATCTCATAAAAATTATTTTCACTCTTACAATCAACAGATATTACAGGCATCACATCTTCTTTGTGGTATTTAAGAGCATTGGATACTAGGTTTCTAATTACCTGTCGTAGTTGACTTTCATCGCAAACTAATCTTATGTCATTTTTTAAAGTTAAAGAACAGGGTGAAAATTTTTCTGAAATTCGCAAATCCTCTCTAACAGCATCCAAAATATCCACCACATAAACTTCCTCCTTCGGATTTTCTTTTATATCTATTTGCGAATATTTTAAAAGGTCATCTAATAGTTCTGACATTCTGATAGAGGCATTTTGTATCCTGTCCAGATCTTCTAACACCTCAAAGTTCCCTGACTTAATTTTACTTTGCACCCTATCTCCAAATGTAATTACTTTCCGCAAGGGTTCTTGTAAATCATGAGAGGCAATGACCGCAAATTCTCCAAGTTCTTGGTTGCTACGTACCAGCTCACGTTCACAAACCATTTTTTCTTTTTCTAATGTTTTGCGATAAGAAATATCTTCAATGACCGCAACAAACACAGGAGGAAATTCTTTGTCCATGAGTTGCAAACGAACCGAAACAGGGTATGTAGTTAAATCTTTCCGTAAATGCACGGTGTCAAAATAAACAATAGATTCCTGTTTGGACCGTAGAGGTTTGACAAGTTCTTCAAAGGTTTCTTCAGTATATTCGGGTTTGAGATCCAAGGGGGTAAGATTGAGCAATTCATCCAAATCAAAACCGAGGTTCTTGCGAGCACCAAAATTTACATGGACAAACTTTAATGTATCTAATCTGAAAGTATATATTTCATTGAAGGAATTATCTAAGATGCGCCCAAATGTCGAGTCATCCATGAAACCTACCTTGAAGTATATTGATACTTTAAGGTAGATTGATTTATATTAAAAGTTAATAAAAATATATAGGAAACCAACTATCCTATTGATTTCACTTCTCTTATTATCTGGTCTATAGCGACTGTACGCGACCAGTTATCCTAGTTTCACTCATCCAGTTCTTAAGTGCACGCAACCCACCCTTAACTCACGTAGAGAGTATATTGCGTAACTTTACGTAAC
Organism: Nitrospina sp.; assembly: GCA_018664975.1. GTDB lineage: Bacteria > Nitrospinota > Nitrospinia > Nitrospinales > VA-1 > LS-NOB. The sequence continues at coordinate 17,292 of JABIXH010000238.1, forward strand.
TCAAAAAAAAGCTATAACTTGTTGTAATAAATTGACTTGATTGGAGATATTTTAGGAATTCTTACTCCCACTCAATAGTCCCGGGCGGTTTGGAGCTGATGTCGTAAACCACCCGGTTGACCCCATGCACTTCATTGATGATGCGGTTCGAGAGTTTTCCCAGAAGTTCGTAGGGCAGGTGAGCCCAATCAGCAGTCATGCCATCGGTGCTGGTGACGGCACGGATGGCTATCACATTTTCGTAAGTTCGGGCATCGCCCATGACCCCCACGGTTTTTACCGGAAGCAAGACTGCGAACGATTGCCATAAATCGTTATATAATCCTGCTGATTTTACTTCTTCCAGAATAATTTTATCTGCGGAACAAAGAATGGCGAGCCGTTCATGGTTCACCTCCCCGAGAATGCGGATGGCTAAACCCGGTCCGGGGAAGGGTTGGCGGTTGATGATTTCATCCGGCATGCCCATTTCGCGACCAAGTGCACGGACCTCATCCTTGAACAGTTCGCGGAAAGGTTCGAGAAGCTTCAATTGCATTTTTTCCGGCAGGCCGCCAACGTTATGATGCGATTTGATCACTGCTGAAGGGCCGCCCTTGAAGGAGACGGACTCGATGACATCCGGATACAATGTGCCTTGGGCGAGGAAGGTGAAGTCCCCACGTTTATTGGCTTCTTCCTCGAAAACTTCAATGAAAGTATTGCCGATAGATTTTCTTTTTTGTTCGGGATCAGTGATGTCTTTAAGCTTGTCCAGAAATTTTTCTGCGGCATCGATGACATCAAGGTTGATGTTAAAATTGTCGCGGAAAGTGCTTTCCACTTTTTCTTTTTCGCCAGATCGCAAAAGCCCGTTATCAATGAAAAGGCAATGAAGGTTATCGCCGATGGCTTTATGGATCAGTATTGCGGCGACCGAAGAATCGACTCCGCCACTCAATCCGCAAACTACTTTTGAGTTCCCCACCTGGCTACGGATATCCTTAATCATATGGTCGACCAGAGATTCCATTTTCCAGTTTTTGGCACATTGGCAGATTTTAAAGAGGAAGTTGTTGAGAATCCGGGTGCCCTCTACTGTGTGGACTACTTCCGGATGAAATTGCAGGCCGTAAATCTGGGCTACAGGATTTTCAATTGCGGCTAAAGGGGAATTGGCCGTGAAGGCGATAGCTTTAAATCCGTTCGGTAGTTTGGAGATGCGATCACCATGGCTCATCCATACCGTGGAATTATTTTTTACTTCTTCGAACAGATGGGAAAACTCCTTCAACATTAACTCGGCTCTGCCGAATTCGCGATGCGGGGATGGATCTACCTTGCCACCCAGCGTATGAGAGATGAGTTGCATGCCATAGCAAATGCCGAGAACGGGAATTTTTAATTCTAACAGCCTCCGATCACAAAGCGGCGATTCTTTATCCAGAACGCTAGCGGGCCCGCCGGAGAGGATAATTCCTTTAGCATTAAAAGCGGTAATTTCATCGAAGGCCAGGGTGCAGGGGTGAATCTCGCAATAGACCTGGTTTTCCCGTATCTTTCTGGCTATGTTCTGAGTGTATTGCGACCCGAAATCAAGGATAAGAATTTTTTGTTCGTGGAGAATATCTGTGGTCATAACTTAGGGAAAATTGTTGGGCTTATCTTGATAAATTTCGGTGGTTCAATCAATATTATAATTGGGTGCTTCTTTCGTCACAATGACGTCATGGACATGGCTTTCTCGAAGACCCGCAGAGGTGATTTTGATGAATGAAGCATTCTTTCTCAACGAGTCAATGTTAGCCGCTCCGCAATATCCCATCCCGGCACGCAAACCTCCCAGCAGTTGGTGAACGGTGAATGACAAAGCACCGCGGTAGGGAATTCGTGCTTCGACACCTTCCGGAACAAGTTTGCTTTCAGAGAGCTCCCACTCTTGAAAGTATCGATCACTGGAACCTTGAGACATCGCTCCTATCGAACCCATGCCCCGGTATTCTTTATAACTTCTGCCTTGGTATAGAATTTTTTCTCCGGGACTTTCTTCGGTTCCTGCAAATAGAGAGCCGATCATCACTGTGCTGGCCCCGGCGGCGATGGCTTTGGTAATGTCGCCGGAAAGCTTGATGCCGCCATCAGAAATAACAGGGATATTTTTTTTCTCTGCCACTTTCACGCATTCTGCAATAGCTGAAATTTGAGGCACTCCAACCCCTGATACGACACGAGTGGTACAGATAGAACCTGGACCAATACCTACTTTAACCGCATCGACTCCAGCTTTAATCAAATCGGCAGTACCTTCGGCGGTAGCCACATTACCGCCTATCAATTCCAGTTTAGGAA
>JABIXH010000239.1 GCA_018664975.1 Nitrospina sp.
AAAGCATCTTTTTTCTGAAATGTTGGAAAGAGGATTTATTGTCATTGGCGGCGGAGGTGGAGGGATTCCGGTTGTCCGTAATGCCGATGGAAAATTGGTGGGTGTTGAAGCGGTGATTGACAAAGACCATACCAGTGCACTTCTGGCTCATGAATTAGGTGTGGATTGTATGGTAATCCTGACCGAGACCAAATTTGCTTTCTTGAATTATAATTCCCCTAACCCGGAACCCATCCATCAAGTGAAAATGGAGGTTCTGGAAAAATATCTTCAGGCAGGTGAGTTTGCGGAGGGGAGTATGAAGCCCAAGGTAGAAGCTGTGTTAAAGTTTTTACAAGAGGGTGGAAAACGAGCGGTCATTGCGGGCTTGTTTGATTTGTTTGGGGCGGTAGAGGGCCAGACAGGTACCCAGGTTCTGGCGACTTAAATTTTTCGTCCCAGAGGATTTATAGTCTTATACTGTGAACGAAGAGCATATTTGAATTCTGATAATCCTTAAAATTATTTGCATGATGAACAAATCTGAAGTCATTGACAAAGAGGGTCTGAACCGACTTATCCAAATCCTTATAGGAAGGGGTTACGAGGTTGTGGGGCCTACCGTCCGTGATGAGGCCATTATTTACGACCAGGTTTTTTCCATTGAGGATTTCCCGGCAGGCTGGACAGATGAACAGGAAGGCGGGATCTATCGCCTTAAAAAAAGATCCGATGAGGCCTTGTTTGGATACAACCTTGGGCCTCATTCCTGGAAAAAATTTCTTCACCCTCCTGAAAGGAAGTTGTGGCAAGCCCAAAAGGAAGGGTTAGACTTTGATATCATTCCTGAAAAACCTGAGCACAAAAAATATGCTTTTCTGGGTGCACGTTCCTGTGAACTGCACGCCGTAGCCATTCAGGATAAGGTATTTATGCAGGGCACCCATACGGATTTACATTATCAAGCGCTCAGGAAGAATGCTCTTTTTGTGGCTGTAAATTGTGGTCAGGCCGCGAGCACTTGTTTCTGCGTTTCCATGCAAACCGGACCGGAGGTAGAGAACGGTCATGATCTGGTTCTCACAGAAGTTCTGGATGATAAGCGCCACGATTTTCTAATTGAGGCGGGGAGCGAAGCGGGAAAAAATATATTAAAGGAAGTTAAGGCGAAACCGGCGGGGGAGGGCGATATAAAAAAAACGAAAGAGATTATTGCCAATACCGCGACGCAGATGGGTCGCAAGATGGATACTGAAAATATCAAGGAATTGCTTTATGAGAATTTGAATCATCTGAATTGGGACAAAATCGCTGAACGTTGTCTCTCTTGTGCCAACTGCACCATGGTATGCCCAACTTGTTTTTGCTCAACGGTGGAAGATGTCACCGATATCACCGGGGAACATGCGGAACGTTGGCAGAAGTGGGATTCCTGTTTTACCATGGACTTCTCAAGCATTCATGGCGGGGTTGTTCGCAATTCGACCAAATCCAGGTACCGGCAATGGATGGTTCACAAACTGGCAAGTTGGCAGGATCAATTCGACACTTCAGGGTGTGTGGGTTGCGGACGTTGCATCACCTGGTGTCCGGTAGGTATAGACCTGACCCAGGAGGTGGGTTTGATTCGCAAATCGGAACCCGGGCAATCCGGAATACTTTCAGGAAATGAGGGACAAAATGAAAACTCTTGAATCAGTTCTTATCAAACATCCATTTTTTGAGAATCTGGACAAGCCTTATCTGGAACTGGTGACAGGCTGTGCCAAAAATGTCAAATTTGAGGCAGGGCAGTTTATCTGCCAACATGATGACGAAGCCAATCAGTTTTATATCATCCGCCATGGAAAAGTGGCTTTAGAAATTTGTCCTCCGGGTAAAGCACCGGTGACGGTCCAAACAGTGAGTGAAGGGGAAATTCTCGGTTGGGCATGGCTGGTTCCACCTTATCGTTGGCATCTTGATGCCCATGCAATAGAGTTAACCCGCGCCATTGCTTTGGATGGACAATGCCTCAGAAAAAAATGCGAAGAAGATAAAAACCTTGGGTATGAATTATTAAAGCGTCTTCTTCCCGCAATTGGAAGAAGTATGGAAGCCACGCGCTTGCAATTGCTGGATATATATGGAGCAAGGGACTAGTGGAGGGTATGGAAAACTTTTCTCCAACAGACCCCATGATTCCCCGGTCTTATCGGGTGAAAAGAAAAATTCGAGAGTCTCACGATACCTTCACGCTGGATTTACAACCGGATAATCTTGAGGAGAAAACCAACTTTGCTCCCGGACAGTTCAATATGCTTTATACGTTCGGAGTTGGGGAGGTGCCGATTTCGATCAGTGGGCCAATGAAAGAGTCAGGCCATATTTTGCATACGATCCGTGGTGTCGGTAATGTGACTCAAGCTCTCAATAATCTTAAAATTGGGCAGAAAGTCGGTTTGCGTGGGCCCTTTGGCAATGCTTGGCCCATAGAGGAGGCTAAAGGCAAGGATGTTATTATCATGGCAGGTGGCATTGGCCTTGCCCCTTTGCGTCCGGCTGTATATTCCTTATTCTCTCAGCGCCAACAATATGGGGATATTGCTCTTCTTTATGGTTCACGAAAGCAGGAAGATTTGCTGTTCCATAAGGAGTTTGAAACCTGGAGGGGAAAATATGGAATTCAGGTCAAGGTGACCGTTGATACGGGTGACCGAAGCTGGAAGGGAAATGTGGGAGTGGTCACCACATTGGTTCCCAGGGTGTCTTTTGATCCTTCCAACTGCATTGCCATGATTTGTGGCCCGGAAGTTATGATGAGATTTTCGGCTTTGGAACTTACTCATGCAGGATTGACGGAAGATAAAATTTTTATCACGATGGAACGCAACATGAAATGTGCGGTAGGTTTTTGCGGTCACTGCCAATTTGGCCCTGCGTTTATCTGTAAGGATGGGCCCGTATTTCGCTATGACCAAATCAAACCCTTTATTTCAACACGGGAATTTTGAAGATGAGCGGTAAAACCAAACCCAAACTTGCTGTGTGGAAATTTGCCTCCTGTGACGGGTGTCAGTTGAGCCTTCTGGATTGTGAGGACGAACTGCTCGCTATCACTCAGGAAATTGAAATTGCCAATTTTCCGGAGGCCTCCAGGGCAGTGGTTAAAGGGCCTTATGATCTCTCTCTGGTGGAGGGTTCTATTACCACGCCACACGATGCGGAACGTATTCACCAAATTCGTCGTTCCTCTAAATTCCTTATCACCATTGGTGCTTGTGCTACGTCAGGAGGTATTCAGGCTTTGCGCAATTTTAAGGATGTTAATGAATTTATTTCTATTGTGTATGCAACGCCTGCTTATATTGACTCCCTGCAAAAGTCCACACCTATTTCCGAACATATCAAAGTAGACTTCGAGTTGCGAGGTTGCCCGATTAATAAGATGCAACTGGTGGAAGTCATTAGTGCTTTTTTAAAGGGTCGTAAACCTAATACGCCGGCTCATAGTACTTGTGTTGATTGCAAGCGGCGAGGCACGGTTTGCGTGATGGTTGCACAAGGAAAGATGTGCATGGGGCCAGTTACTCATGCGGGATGTGAAGCGTTATGCCCTACATACAATCGAGGATGTTTTGGATGTTTTGGTCCCAAAGAAACACCAAATACCAGTTCGTTAAGCTCAGAATTTAATGCTATGGGCGCGGATAATGACGAAATAATGCGGGCGTTCCGCGGATATAACGCGTACGCCGAACCCTTCCGCAAAGAAAGCGAGTTGCATGAAAAAGAAAACAAAAACCATTAAGGTCGACTATCTTGCGCGGGTCGAAGGCGAAGGGGGTCTTTACATAAAAATGAAAGACGATGCCGTCGTGGATGTTAAATTAAAGATCTTTGAGCCACCGCGTTTTTTTGAAGCTTTTTTGAGGGATCGCGATTTTAGGGAGGCTCCAGATATCACTGCAAGGATTTGCGGCATCTGTCCCGTGGCCTATCAGATGAGTGCGGTCCATGCCATGGAAAACGCCTTAGGAATCAAGATTCAGGGGCCTTTGCGAGATCTGCGCCGATTGATCTATTGTGGGGAATGGATAGAAAGCCATGTGCTTCATATCTATATGTTACATGCGCCAGATTTTCTGGGATATCAGGATGCCATCCAAATGGCAAAAGACCACAAAGCTATTGTTGAGCGTGGATTAAAGCTGAAAAAAGCGGGCAATGAAATTGTGGCTCTGCTGGGAGGTCGTGAAATTCACCCTATTAATGTGAAGGTCGGAGGATTTTATAAGGTTTTTTCCAAAAATGAATTGAATGTGCTGAGCGAAAATTTGAAATGGGCTCGGGATGCGGCACTGGAAACGGTACGGTGGACGGCTAAACTCCCTTTTCCTGAATTTGAGCAGGACTATGAGTTTGTTGCGCTAAGTCATCCCGATGAGTATCCTTTCAATGAGGGGAGGCTTATATCCAATAGAGGTCTGAATATTGATATTGCAGAGTATGAAAATAATTTTGTAGAAGAGCATGTCGAGCATTCCAACGCATTGCATTCGGTTTTGAAAGGGGGCGGCTCTTATTTTGTCGGGCCTATGGCTCGGTTCAATCTAAATTTTAAAAGGCTTTCACCCATTGCCCGCCAGGCGGCTGAAGAAGCCGGGTTGAAGGGGGTCTGCCAAAACCCATTCAAGAGTATTATCGTTCGAAGTATTGAAGTTTTGTATGCCTGCGATGAGGCGTTGAGGATTATTGAATCTTACGAAAAGCCGGATCGTCCTTTTGAAGAGATGTTGCCTGCTGAAGGAGAAGGTTTTTCTTGTACAGAAGCCCCACGCGGAATTTTATATCACCGATATAAAATTGATAACCAAGGTAAAATTCTTGAAGCAAAAATTGTTCCCCCGACATCGCAAAACCAGAAAACTATTGAGAACGATTTATACAAATTCGTTCCTAAATATATCCAATTACCACAAGAAGAATTAACATGGCAATGTGAACAGGCTATTCGTAACTACGATCCATGCATATCCTGCGCAACACATTTTTTGAAGTTAGACATTGAACGTAACTAATCATACATCTTTGACGTTAGTGATCGGAATCGGCAATTTATATCGAAGCGATGACGCTGTGGGAATCCTGATTGCCCGAAAATTAAAGGACATTAAATCAGATCAAGTGAACGTGCAAGAGCAAAGCGGGGAGGGAACTTCTCTCATGGACGCATGGAAAGATTATGAAACAGTTTGGATTGTCGATGCGGTCTCTTCCGGTGAACCACCAGGGAGTATTCATCGCTTGGATGCATCAAAGCAACCCATTCCAACAAAGTTTTTTTCCTGTTCCACACATAATTTTGGGGTAGCGGAAGCGATTGAATTGGCACGGACTTTAAATCAACTCCCCGAGCAACTCAAATTGTATGGCATTGAAGGAAAAAACTTTCAGCCAGGGGAGGTATTGTCTCCTGAAGTTGAGCAGGCGATGGAATCGGTTTCCAATGAAATTTCTAAGCACTTTTCTTCATCATCTTAAAGAGGATGTATGCACGAACAATCGCTGATGGCAGATTTAATGCGCAAGATCAATGCTATTGGTCAGGAGCAAAAAGCCGAGAGGGTTGTCCGTGTAAAAGTCAAACTCGGTGCGCTTTCCCATATTTCAGCCGAACATTTCCGGGAACATTTTATTCAAGCGGTACAAGGTAGTTGTGCAGAGCAAGCTCAATTGGATGTGGAAGTCTTGACGGATTTAAACGATCCCCAGGCTCAGGACATTTTACTCGAGAGCGTGGAAATTGAAGAGTGAACTTTTATACCACCGGGAGGGGGTACCCGGTGAAGCTCGGAGAGTTCGAATTTTTCTGCGCGGCCAGTTGCAGGGAATGGGTTTTCGTCCCTTTATATATAATCTGGCTCAGGGTATGGGACTGAAGGGGTGGGTCCGTAACTCACCACAAGGTGTATTGTTGGAAGCGGAAGGAGATTTTCTTCATCTCCAAAATTTTATCCGTCATATCAGGAAGGAAGCTCCGCCTCAGGCGCAAATTCAGGAAATGGAGACCCGCTTTCTCGATTCATTGGGCTACGATGCATTCACCATAGCACCGAGCGAGGAACAGGAAGGAGCTAACCTATTCATCATGCCCGATACCGCGACCTGTTCGGACTGCCTTGATGAAATTTTTGATTCCAATAACCGCCGTTATCTTTATCCCTTTACCCATTGTATCCAGTGCGGTCCCCGTTTTAGCATTATCGAGTCCCTTCCTTATGATCGGGAACGCACAGCGATGAAGAGCTTTACGATGTGTGAACCTTGTAAAGAGGAATATCAGAACCCTGAAGACCGCCGTTTCCATTCACAGTCTAACTCCTGCGCCGAATGTGGCCCGCAGTTGGAATTATGGGGTGCGAAGGGGAATATATTGTCTGCGCGTCACAATGCTTTGAAAGGAGCCGTCAAGGCTATTCGGGAGGGAGCAGTGGTTGCCCTGAAAAGTTTGGGTGGATTTCAGCTGATGGTTGATGCAGGAAACGAGAAGGCAGTAGCCAGTTTGCGTCTTCGAAAAAATCGTGCAGAAAAACCTTTTGCATTGATGTTTCCTTCTCTGGAAAGGGTCCGGGAAGATTGCCATGTCTCAATGATGGAAGCTGAGTTGCTCCTCTCACCCAAGTCGCCTATCGTTTTGTTGGATAAAAAGAACCGCGAGAGGAATCGACCAGAATGTATTTCAAATCCATTGCTAGGGGTGATGTTACCTTTCACCCCACTTCACCATATTTTTATGAAGGAGTTGGGTACCCCGGTAGTGGCTACGAGCGGGAATCTGGCAGATGAGACCCTTTGCACCGATGAAGGGGAGGTGTTAGCAAGACTTGGTGGTGTTGCGGACTATTTTTTTGTTCACAATCGACCCATCGTCAGGTTTGTGGATGACTCCATCGCCCGCATCCTGATGGGCCGGGAGCAGGTTCTGCGGCGAGCAAGAGGTTATGCGACGTGGTCGATTACATTAAAGGATTCTTTATCCTCTTCCATTGCAGTCGGAGGAAACCTGAAAAATACTGTTGCAATGTCAGAAGGAGAAGACGTATTCATCAGTCAACATATCGGTGATTTGCAAAATTCCCGAACCTATTCGGCTTTCGAGACTACGCTGACATCCTTTAACCCCGGGCTTGGTAAAAATTCTGCGGCTGTTTCTTGCGACTTTCATCCTGATTATCTGCCCACACAATGGGCGGAAGAAAACTACAATAACTGTGTTCCCGTTCAGCATCATGTGGCCCATATATTGTCATGCATGGCGGAAAATGAAATTGAGGGGCCGGTTTTGGGAGTGGCTTGGGACGGGTCCGGTTATGGGTTGGACGGTACGGTCTGGGGAGGGGAGTTTTTTCACATCACTGCTGAATCGTTTCACCGTGTAGCTTGCTTTCGTCCTTTTCCGTTGCCGGGAGGGGAGAAAGCGGTTCGGGAACCTCGGCGAAGCAGTCTGGGCGTGCTATACGAAATGATGGGCCAAAAAGTGTTTCAAAGACCTGAACTTGTTGCCGCGTTTTCAGATAAAGAACTTTCGATGTTTCGGTCCATGCTGGTCAATGGAATTAATTGTCCTCGCACTTCAAGTTGTGGCAGGCTCTTCGATGCTGTGGCCGGTATTCTTGGTGTCCGACAGGTTTGTAGCTATGAAGGTCAGTCCGCCATGGAACTGGAGTTCTCAGCGGGGGAGGGAAGCGACCACTATCCGGTTAACTTGAACACGAATCCCCAGCGAGTTTCAAAGGGTACTCATTTTGTACCCCCCTATTATAATTTATCGATGAGTTTTGTTCTTGACTGGGAACCCATGATCAATGCGTTGCTCCATGACCGTTTGGCTGATGAAATTCCTTTAGATGAGATGTCCCTGAAATTTCATAACAGCCTGGCAGAATCCATTGTGTTGATTGCGGAAAAAATAGGCGAAGAGAAAATTGTCTTGTCGGGAGGATGTTTTCAAAATCGATTGCTAACTGAAAAATCAGTCCAAAGACTCCGGCAGGCCGGTTTTAAACCTTACTGGCATCAGAAAGTTCCGACAAATGATGGGGGGCTGGCTCTGGGCCAGATCCGGGCACTCCAGTGGATCAAAGAAAGGGAGCGCATGTCATGTGCTTAGCGGTTCCAGGAAAAATAATCAGCATTCATGATGAGGATTCACTGATGAGGAGGGGACAGGTTCGATTTGGAGGAATCATTAAAGAGGTGAACCTGGCCTATGTACCTTTAGCTCAAGTGAATGAATATGTCATTGTGCATGTCGGATTTGCCATCAGTGTTTTGAACGAAGAAGAGGCGCAAAAAATTTTCAGTTATTTGCAGGAAATTCAGGATGTAGATGAGGCCGGGCAATGAAATTTGTGGATGAATATCGTTCTGCCGAGAGTATCCAAAAATTTTGCCGGGCAATGTCGGAAATCATCACCAGGCCCTGGATAATTATGGAAATATGTGGGGGCCAGACGCATTCCATAATGAAACATGGTATTCAGGAATTGCTTCCTCCCGAGGTCACCCTCCTGCATGGTCCCGGTTGTCCTGTATGTGTGACCCCGATGGAACAGATCGACCATGCGATTCATATTGCGGGCCAGCCGAATGTTATTTTTTGTTCCTTTGGAGATATGTTGCGGGTACCGGGTTCTGAAAAAGATTTATTTTCGGTTAAGGCCGCAGGAGGGGATGTCCGCATCGTTTTGTCTCCGATGGAAGTAATTCAAATTGCTAAAGAGTTTCCAGAAAAAGAAGTGGTATTTTTTGCTATAGGGTTTGAAACCACCGCTCCGGCTAATGCTATGGTGATTTTTCAGGCCCGGCAAGAAAATCTAAAAAACCTTTCCTTTTTAGTTTCACAGGTGATCGTTCCCCCCGCTATGCGGACCATTTTAGCGTCTCCCGAAAACAGGGTGCAGGGGTTCCTGGCGGCGGGCCATGTGTGCACAATTATGGGGACTCAGGAATATGAACCACTGGCTTGTGAGTTTAATATTCCTATTGTAGTGACCGGATTTGAGCCTTTGGACATTGTGCAGGGAATCTATATGTGTGTCCGGCAATTAGAGGAAGGACGGGCCGAAGTGGAAAACCAGTATTCCCGCTCAGTGAAAAAAGAAGGCAACCTTTCCGCGCGAAGGGTGATTGAGGAAGTATTTCAAATTGTTCCCAGAAAATGGCGGGGCGTGGGGGAAATTCCTCAAAGTGGTCTTGGCTTGAGAAGTTCCTATTCTATGTTTGATGCCAGTAAACGTTTTCCAAGAGAGACCAAAAATTGTGAAGCGGATTCGCCCTGTATCAGTGGTGAAGTATTGATGGGAATCAAAAAACCGACTGAGTGTCCGGCTTTTGGAGTCTCCTGCACGCCTGACTCACCTCTCGGAGCTACCATGGTTTCTTCCGAAGGTGCGTGTGCCGCTTATTTTCATTACAAAAAGGTGAACCTATGAGCGGAGAAAGTAATGGTGGGTTTTCCTGCCCTCTGCCTTTTCACGAAAATTCTGTGGTGACCCTGGCTCATGGAGGCGGAGGGAACCTGACCCGCCAGCTTATTGAAAAGATTTTTAAACCTGCCTTCAACAATCCCGATCTGGAAACGGAACACGATAGCGCCATCATTCAGGTGACCGCTGGTCGTCTAGCTTTCACAACAGATTCTTATGTGGTCCAACCCCTCATTTTCCCAGGAGGGGATATAGGTTCACTGGCTGTCAACGGCACGGTAAACGATTTAGCCATGAGCGGAGCGCGGCCTTTATACTTGTCGGTGGGCTTTATCCTTGAAGAAGGACTGCCTATGGAAACGTTGTGGACGGTTGTCCAATCTATGAAACGATCGGCGATTTCAGCGGAAGTTAAAATAATTACCGGCGATACCAAGGTTGTGGATAAAGGAAAAGGGGATGGTATTTTTATCAACACTTCCGGGGTAGGGGTGATTGAGCCAGGGGTAAAGATTCATCCTCGTCAAGTTCAACCCGGTGATGCGGTTTTGCTCAGTGGTGATATCGCGCGCCATGGTATGGCAATAATGTCGGCAAGGAAGGACTCGGGTTTTCAAAATCAAATTGAAAGTGACTGCGCCTCGGTTTCCGGGGAGGTTAGGAATCTGCTGGATGTGGAAGTTCATTGTCTTCGCGACCTTACCCGAGGTGGCCTGGCGACCGCCTTGATAGAAATCGCCCGATCGGCAGAAGTTTCCATTGATATTGAGGAGTCGGAGATTCCTGTTTGTGAAGATGTGAAGGGGGCCTGCGAAATTCTTGGGTTTGATCCTCTTTATGTAGCGAATGAAGGACGATTTATAGCACTAGTGCATCCCAAAGATGAGGACCGGGCGTTGCATATAATGAAGAAAACCGGTAACGATGCCCGCATAATCGGCAGGGTCAAGGAGTCTCCTGAAAAAAGGGTAACACTTAAGACTCGAGCCGGTTCAATCCGCATGCTGAGTTTATTGAGCGGTGAGCAACTGCCCCGAATCTGCTAACAAGCGTTCGCTTTTTTCAGCAATGGCGATCATCTCCCATACCTTATTCTCAGGAGGGTAAGCGTTTTATAGTGTTTTTGTCGATGTGGTGGAACAGTTCGCTCTGACCCTTGATTTGGAGCTGAGTATCCTCTTCGTAGCTGAAACTATTTGTATCGTGTACGGTGACCTTTAGTTCATAGCGGACTGTTTTGAATTCCTGATCGAGAAATTTATTAGAGCAAATGCCGTAAGTTTCTGATCCCACCTCTGCGGCCAAGTGAAATTCCCTGGCTTCCGGCTCTACCGTGCCGCCTGCGATGACCGTTACACCGCGAGGAACTATGAAGCACCGCATCACCTGTTTTTCTGAAGGATCCCAAAGCCAGTATCCCAGTTCTTCATGGAATGGACTTTCTTCTTCCAACCTCCAGGCTGTGGTTGAATATCTTAGCCCGTAAAGAGTTTGCGCGTGATTATTTACCGGTCCGAAAGGAACAAACACCAGGCGCTCCCTAAATTTATTGATTTCTGTTTCTTTGGGGTCATCATCAGGTGCTCGGTCGTCACCTTTATCTCCTTCCCAGGTTCCAGCTAGCGGTGCCAAAGGCCCAAGGTTTTTTATTAACTCATCGCTCATGATTTTCCCTCGCAATTGGGTTGTTAATATCTATCCTTTATAACCGATTTTTTTCGCTGTTAGAAATACTTTCCCGAGCTCTATGAATTAGAGTATCAACAATCCGTGTATGATATTTGAGGCAAGAAGCATTCAGGAATTCTGTGTCTGGGTATTTTCTCCGAAAAGTGTCTGCCAGGGCTTGCACCCGTTTGACCCAAACTCCCGAAAATAAAAAATAAGGAAAAAGAATGACCCGCTGAAAATCTTGCGGGTTAAGTTTTTCAAACATATTTTCCAGGGAATATTGAGAAGTCCCTGTAAAGTGAGTAACTGTTTGGCAAAACCCCAGGCTTTGCCCAAATAAACAAAAGCTTTCATCTATCTGAGAGTTGGAACTTTCATCCTTGCTTCCATGGACAACGGTCATGAGCAATGTTTCAGACCGGGCAAGGATATTTTTAGAAATGTTTTCTGCTTGCTCAATCCGATCCTTGCAGACTTCCATGACCTCAGGTTGTGTTCCCAAAGGTTCGGCGTAAAGAATATTAATTTCGGGATGATCTTGGTAGACTTGCCTGACAGCCTCAGGAATATCTCTTTGAGTGTGTTCGCCATGCGATAAAATACTTGGCAGTATAATAACGTTTTTAATTCCATCTTGATGACAACTGGATAGAGCTTCGGGGACGGTGGGCTGGGCAAATTCCAAAAAACCATATTGCAGGGTTCGACATATTTTTCTTTCGTGCAATTTTTGCCACAGAGTCAGGAATTCCTGATTGCCTTCTGGGTCCCGGCTTCCATGGCCGAGAAGGCAAATGGCGTATGATTCGGGAAGCCTGTCATCAGTAAAATTGTTCATGTTGGATTTTTAATTCTGTAGAATAATATTGTTATTGATAATAACAGAGTGTGAGTGAATAAGAATTGGAAGGAATATTATGGCACCTTCATGGCCTCTACCTGAATCGGATCCATGGTCCACCCCTTTTGCGCAACTTTTGATGGATCAACTGGAACTTTGTCCCGGCGATGAGGTGCTTGACATTGCCGCTGGAGGGGGAATCCCTGCATTTCATTTGGCCGAGCAGGTGGGAACCGAGGGAAGTGTTCTGGCGGTGGATATTCATCAGGGCCAGGTGCTTCGAGCCAGGTCGATTCAAGGCCGACATATGCCTTGGTTACAGTTTGAGGTGGGGGATATGCGCTTTTTACCTGAAACACTTCCGCGCTTTAATCGTATTTCCGGGAACCTGTCTTTCATGTTCTTTCGTCCGAATCGATTTGAGGTACTAAAAAATCTGGTTCGATTCTTAAAACCTGGTGGGCAAATTGTTCTGACTTTCCCATCTATGGGTACGTTTGATTCGTTATGGGTCTGTGTGGATGAGGAGATGAAACGGTTGAATTTGGATAAAGAACGAAAGGCTTTGGCCGAATATATAGAAGAGCGCCCTTCTGCTAATCAGGCAAAACAATGGCTGGAAGAGTTGGGTCTGGAACGGGTTAAGGTTACTGAGTGGCCGTTGGAAATTTTTACCGGGCCAGGCCGGGAATTTTTGGAGCATCCGCTTTTGCGGGGCGGGTTTTTGGACGATGTTTACGAATGTTTTGAAGATCAGAGTTTAGCGCATGAATTTATGGATGCCCTGTCCCAGGACATAAATCGTTTTACCCCACTCTTGGCACAGAGATGTGCTATGTCGGGATTTCTTCCGGGCCAATAATAGCCCAGTATTTGTTCATTAATGGTAGGATTGTTTATGGATGATGTAAGTAGAGCGGAGCTGAAAAAGAAAATTGTTGAAGAGATTGAGGTGCAAAAACATTTGATAGTAAGTTTCACTTCAACTTCTAAACCGGTTGCTCCGGATAACGCCATAGGCCGTCTCACTCGAATGGAGGCGATTAGTAGCCAGGGAATTAGCGAGGCTTCTTTAAATTCAGCCCGGTCCAAACTTGCCAAGCTTGAAAAGGCACTGAGTAAGCTGGATTTGCCGGATTTTGGGATATGTGCTCGATGTTCCAACCCGATTCCTCAAGGTCGCATCATGCTCTTGCCGGAAAATGTTTTATGCGTTTCATGCGCTGAAAAAAATTAACAAACCCAACCCATCATTGCGAACAGGAATACTGTGTTGACGGAACAGGCCAATGAAAACTTTCCACAGGGGCAGGAAGATTTTCTGGTAAGCAGGGCAAGAGAGTTGGTGAAAGACCTCTTCCGACCCAATCCTTTAATATACTGGTCAGATTTTTTATTCAGCGCTTTTCTGGGATGGGGAGCTTTTGTGTTAGCCCTTACTGCTCCGGCCTTCTCAATCCAGCAAATTCTGTGTGTGAGTGTTTCCTGTCTGGCTTTGTACCGAGCAGTTTTATTTACGCATGAAATTGCCCACTTTAAAAAGGGAACGTTCAAAGTGTTTCGTTGGGTTTGGAATTTGCTTTGTGGTATCCCATTAATGGTACCCGTTTTTCTTTACCAATCTGTTCATTTTGATCATCATAAACAAAATTTTTATGGGACTCGAAAAGATGGAGAGTATTTTCCCTTTGCATTAAAGAGAAGGCGTTTGATTGTCATCCATGTTCTTTTTTCATTTCTGGTGCCTATATTATTTTTGGTGCGTTTTTCGGTTTTAGCACCTTTATCCTTGATCGACAAAAGGATGAGAACATTTTTGATGGCCAGGATGTCGGCACTGAACATTGACTTGGATTACCAACGACCGGAATCTTCATGGAAGGATGAGAAAGGTTGGAAAATTCAGGAGTTTCTGGCAGGTCTTTTCGCCTGGATTTTTTTCGGGGCCATTGCAGCAAAAATAATTCCTGCGGCGGCCTTATTCCTGTGGTATTGTGTTAGTGCTTTGATTTTTATGGTTAATTCCATAAGGACCTTGGCGGCCCATCGCTACCAAAATCCCGAGGGGAATGTGGTGAGCCACTCAAACCAAATGCTGGACTCGGTCAATATCCCCGGGAATAGATGGACGACTCCTTTATGGGCTCCAGTGGGACTTCGCTTTCATGCAACGCATCACCTGTTTCCTGATTTGCCTTATCATGTTTTAGGAGAGGCGCATCGCCGATTGATTCAGGATCAGGGGAAAAATTCCCTATATGGTCAAACCGTTTGTTCGGGATTACTTCCCGCGCTTACCCGGTTGTGGAACCATGCCAAGGGATGAAACTGTCTTTTAAGGCTCAAACTAAATAAATATTTTTGGTGAGAAAACTATGACAAAACCTTTTTCCTTGCTCAATGAGCTTGAAAATGAAGATGGTGAGCCCTCTCATTTAAAGAGAGGCAAGATTGTATCCTTACTAAAAGAGAAATTTGATTTTGAGAATTCTCATTTACGCCCTCCCAACAGTAAGGACAAGGGAATTCTGGCAAAATGCTTTGGCTATTTTGCTCCCGACCAAGCTAAAGAACTGGGGATCTATCCGTACTTCAAGGAAATTCAGGAGATAGATGGTTGTCGTGTCGTTATTGATGGGAAAGAAGCCATTTCTATTTCTACCAATAACTATCTAGGACTGGCTCAAGATGCCAGCGTAATCTCAGCGGCCCGAGAGGCTTTGGAAAAATTTGGTATTGGGTGTACGGGTAGCCGTTTCCTTAATGGTACTTTCAATTTACATAAAACCTTGGAAAGGGAGCTTTCATCTTTCCTGAGCCGGGAAGATACGATCGTCATGTCTACAGGGTTCCAGGCAAATCAGGGAACTATTGCCTGTCTTCTGGGTAGAAGGGATGTTGCTTTTTCAGATCGGGAAAACCACGCAAGTATCTATGAGGGGTGTGGCGTAGCGCAGGGAAAGACCGTCCGGTATAATCATAATGATATGGACCATTTGGAATATTACTTGAAAAAGTATTCGGATGTAGAAGGCAAGATTATTATAACAGACAGTGTATTCAGTATGAGCGGTGATATTGCTAACCTTCCCGCCATTGTGAAGCTCGCGAAAGACCATGGTGCCAGCGTTATGGTTGATGAAGCTCATGGCCTGGGTGTCATGGGTGAGCACGGCAGAGGGGTTGCAAGCTATTACAACCTGGAAGACGAAATAGATATTTATATGGGAACGTTTTCCAAAAGTCTGGGATCAATTGGTGGGTTTATTTCGGCAAAGTCCAAGATCATCGAATTCATTCGACACAAAGCTTCGGCATTTATTTTTACTGCGGCTTTACCGCCCGCATCAGTAGCCGGTGTTATTGCGGGTCTGGATATCATGATTAATGAGCCGGAACGCATCAACCTGTTGCGGGAAAATACTGCTTATATCAAGAGAGGATTTTTTGATATGGGTTTTCAAGTGAATAACAACTCTATTCCTATAGTTCCCATTAAAATTGGAGAAGAAGCTCTTACTCTTTATTTAAACAGGCTCTTGTTTGACGAGGGGGTTTTTGCGGGAGTTGCGGTGTCGCCAGTGGTGCCGCCCCTCAATGCCATGATTCGGACCAGTTATACCTCTGTCCATAATCAACAGGACCTTGATAAAGTCCTTGGCTCGTTTAAAAAGCTTGGGATAAAATTGGGTATCATCTCTAAGGAATAATGGGTCTTATTAAGGTTGAAACCCTTCAGGACCGGGAGCAGTTCGTCCGCCTACCCTGGAAAATTTATAAAAACTATCCCAACTGGGTTCCTCCTCTTATCCGGGAACGTAAACAATTTCTGAATCCGGAAATCAATCCCTTTTTCGAACATGCAGAAGTCGATCTTTTTCTGGCGATGGATGCTGACCGCACACCCGTAGGGAGGATTGCTCTGATCCATGACCGGAACTACCAGGCCCTTCACTCAGATTCTGTGGGTATGTTCGGCATGTTTGAGTCGGTGGATGACCCGAGCATCTTTGGCCTATTATTGGATAAGGCTCATCAGTGGTGTATGGAGAAAGGGTTTACCCGTCTTATGGGGCCGATGAATCTGTCGACCAATCACGAATGTGGTTTGCTGATAAAAGGGTTTGACTCACCCACGATGTTTGGAATTCCCTATAATCCTGAATATTATGAAAAACATTTTGAAGCATGGGGTCTGCAAAAAGCCAAAGACCTTGTGGCCATGCGGCTGGACTTGATTAAGGTTCCGGATTACCTGGAGCGGGCCGTAGGAAAACTTAAGCAAAGAAATCGCTTCAAAGTCAGATGTCTGGATCTGGGCCGGTTTGAAAAGGAAATTTCCATTCTTTGGGATATTTACAACTCAGCATGGAGTGTGAATTGGGGTTTCGTTCCCATGACACAAAAAGAGTTTGAATTTTCTGCCCGGGAAATGAAATCCATCGTGCAACCTGAGTATTGTTTGATTGCCGAAGTCGAGGGCGACCCGGCAGGTTTTTCCCTGGCCCTCCCTGATGTCAACCAAGTGCTCCGGGAATTGGATGGAAGGCTCTTTCCTTTTGGATGGGCCAAATTCTTATGGAAGAAAAATAAAATTGATGCTTACCGGGTGCCGACTCTTGGGGTGAAGAAAAAATATCGCAGGCTGGGTATTGATGCCTGGTTTTATTATGAAACTTACAGGTTGTTTCTGGAAAAAAAAATAAAATACTTGGAGATGTCCTGGTTGCTGGAGGATAACAAAAGCATTATCGAGCCGATGCACCGTATAGGTGGGGAAATTTATAAAAGACACCGCATTTATGATCGATCTTTCACACCTTAAAGGGGCCACGGCACTGGTCACCGGCGCGAATGGTTTCATCGGCAGCCATCTTGTAGATCAGCTTTTAGCTTCCGGTTGTACTGTTCATGGATTGGTGAGGGAAACCTCGAACCTGAAATGGTTGGACACCTCCCAAATCCATCTTCACAAGGCGGATCTGGTGCGACCAGACTTCAAAGTCCCGGATTTGGAGGATATAGATTACATCTTCCATTGTGCAGGATTGACCAAAGCAAAATCCCGTTCTGAATATTTCGAGGTTAACGCTACCGCCTGTTCCGTCCTGTACGAGCAATGTGAGAAACGAGGGAGCCGGGTCAAGGGCATTGTTCACCTGAGCAGTCTTGCCGCAACGGGGCCAAGTCCTAAAGGTGGAAAGGTTGATGAAGATACGCCCTGCAGGCCGGTGACCTATTATGGTCAGTCCAAGCTTGCGGGAGAAGAAATCGCCCGGAAGTTTTCGGGTTCGCTTCCCATCACTGTGATACGTCCGCCTGTGGTATATGGTCCTCGGGAAGAAAACTTTTTTACATTTATTAAATTGATTCACAAAGGGTGGGGACTGCAAATTGGTAAAGCAGGTAAAGAACTTTCCCTTATCTATGTTGCAGATCTGGTTCAGGCCATGCTCATTGCCTCCAAACATGCCAAACAGGAAGGGCACAGGTATTTTGTTACCGATGGCCAGGTTTATATCTGGGAGCAGGTTGCAAAAGAGAGCGCGCGTATTATGAATATCCGATTGAAAACCCTGAAAATTCCTGAAGGTGTGCTGAGCCTTGCCGCTCTGCTATTTGAGGGGTGGGCCTGTTTCAGTTCCAAAGCCGCGCTTTTTGATCGCCAGAGAATGATTGATATCCAGCAAAGTTCCTGGTCGGCTTCCCCCGATAAATTTTTTGAAGAGTTGGGGTTTGAGCCACAATATGACCTGAGCCGAGGTCTTACCGAAACGATTAAATGGTATCAAGAACAAAAATGGTTATAGAACATGGGTGATACACCAGCGCATTCCCTTGAAGATCTGGTGGAGCCAGTCAATCGATATATTCAAGACCCGCTTGCGAAACAGATTGTGCGTTATTTGAAGAACACCCCAATTACTCCCAATCAGGTTACGTATTTTTCTGTTCTGGTAGGTTTTGCTTCGGGTTACGCGTTCAGTTTTGCGAGTCAGGGTTCTCTGGTTTGTGGGGGATTCCTGCTAGAAGCCACTCTGGTGCTGGACTGCGTAGACGGTCAATTGGCACGAGCCAAGGGTATGGCTAGTGAATGGGGCAGACTGATTGATGGCATTGCCGGTTACTTTGCTTATCTTGCAGTGGTCTATGGGCTTGTTCTAGGGTTCCCAGAATACAGCCAAGTCCTTAAAGTCATAGCCGGACTCATTATCTTGAGAGCCATTTCTTATGATTATTGCAAGCAGAGTTTGGCTACCTTAATTTTGAAAGGCTATGATGGCATGGAAAGAGAAATACAAGACACTTGCCAAAAGCTTAGAGTCAAAAACTCATGGGTGCTGGTGGTTTATTTCTATTACCTGCAAGCGCAACAATTTTTTTTTAGGGGGAAATGGAATTTTTTGCGCCAGGTGAAAATGGAGAATATAGACCCAAAACCGGATTTGACCCTGGAACAACGCAAGGCCTGCCATGAAAAAATTAAACCCCTTCTGGTATTTTGGCGCTGGAACGGACTTGACCTTCCCCTTTTCCTGCTCGCCCTGTTTGCCATTCTTGGAATCCTTTCAGCCAGTCTGGTCCCCTTTGCCTGGGTTATGACTGGCCAGATTATTCTGACATTGGCGGCTCACCATTATTTTGCCCGCAGAATCTGAAACTTAATGACCTGAGTGATCTATTAAGAGGCTTGGTGGATCAGGTTTTTGAAAAGAGGGGGAATCAAAATTGGGAGTATTGGAGAAGGAATATTTACCCTTATTGAGGCTCCCCAACACTTTAAAAATATTGCTTTGTATAGGAATTATTAGGGCTTTCCAGATTTTAAGGGGGAATTTTTGCTTGACCTTGATTTAATTCCAGTTAGTATAGGGTTGTTTCTGAATGGGGAGTCCCTGCGCAGATGTTTATCTAGGGTTCCACTGATCTCCAACAACTTAGAATATTTACCCCGCAGGTGTGATAAATGAAATTATTTGGTAAATCCACTGATGCATCGCCTTTAAATTCCGATTTAAAAAGAAGTCAGTTTTCTTTGAGAGGTCGTTCCTCTTTGTGGTCTTTAGGAATGGCAACTTTGGCTCTTTTCTTTCTATATTCCTGTATCCAGAATGTGCCCGGTTCTACCGATGTCGCCAAATCAGAAAAAGCACCTGCGATGTCGGATAAGAAGACTGGCATGATGAAAAAAGACGTTGACCCCGTGAAAAAGGGGATGGATGGTTCTGAAGACTCTGCGAAAATGAAAGCTGAGTCAGGTGAGGCGGATGCAGAGAAAGATGTTGCTCTGCAGGCCGCGGCAGATCATGAAGCCCTTTTTGCTGAAAGCAAATTTCCTTCGGCCGCCACCTGCGGCACATGTCACCCCAAGCAATACAGGGAATGGTCGGTCTCTTCACACTCTTATGCGCAGTTAAGTCCGGTTTATCTTTCCCTCAGTAGCGAAATAAATGAATTGTCCAGTGGATCAAATGGCGATTTTTGCCTGAGATGTCACAGTCCTATTGGTGCGAACCTTGGGGAGTCCCCTTTTATGTCGAATTTGGACCGGCACCCCACATCCCGCGAGGGAATTACCTGTGTTGTTTGTCACCGTATAGATAGAGATTATAATAAGAGGAGCGGGAGGCTGGCCCTGGTTCAAGGGAGCCTGCTGGAACCCGTATATGGTCCAATGGGTAATGAGGAGATGGCCCGTGTTCTGGATAATACCGATCAATACCGTGTAGTGACTGAGGAGGGCAAGCCAGGCCGTAAAGTTCATAAAGAAGTCAAAAAATTTGCTTCCATCTCACAACCTATATTCTGTGGCACCTGTCACGATGTGACTTTGTTCAATGGTTTTCGGCTTGAAGAGGCGTTTAGCGAATATCGCACCTCTCCTGCCGCTGCAAAGGGCACCACTTGTCAGGATTGCCATATGGGAAAAGAGCAGGGAGTGGATTCGGGTTATGATGTTGGACCTGCCGCCGTGGTAGGGGGAAAACCAACTAAAGACCGTAAGGTTACCAGCCACTTTTTTGCAGGGCCAGATTATTCAGTCATTCACCCCGGTATTTTCCCACATAATGCGGAAGCTCAGGAGATGGCGAGCATGAGGGAATGGCTTGACTTTGATCATAAGGCAGGTTGGGGAACGGATGAGTTTGAGGACAAGGTTACTGAGGACATGAAGTTTCCGGATCGATGGTCTTCTGTCGATGATCGCTATGATGCGCGGGAAATTTTGATCAAGCAGTTTGAGCATTTGGAATTTGCCAGAAACTTGCGGCTGGAAGTCCTGCGTAATGGCTATGGTTTGGGAGAAGTCATTACCGAGCAAAGCAGTGAAGAAGGCATCAAGTTTAAAGTGAGAGTCAGCAACCTGACGGATGGACATAATGTCCCGACCGGATTTACAGGGGAACGCCTCGTTTGGCTTCATGTCACTGTTACAGATCGTGATGGGAAGGTGGTTCTTGAGTCGGGCGATTTAGACCCCAACGGGGATGTGCGTGACCGTGAATCCTCCTTTGTTCATAATGGGGAATTGCCTTTAGATCGGCAATTGTTTGATTTGCGATCAAGGTTTGTTGTTTCAAATCTGCGTGGTGGGGAGCGGGAACGAATCATTCCTATCCCTTACCCTGTAATAACGATTCCTTTTGTTCGCCCTTCGATTCAGTCTTTAGTGCTGTCGGGTGAGCCGGGCACAGAGCGTAACCATCGCAGGGGCATAGAACCATTGGGGAAACGTTGGGCGAAATATCGGGTGGATGCGGATATGTTGACCGGTAAAGGACCTTACAAAGCTAAGATTGAATTGAAAGCGGGCATGGCACCCGCAAATCTGGTGGGTGATATTCAAGGGCGTGGATTTGACTATGCCATGAGTGCTCGCGAGGTGGTTGATGGCGTTGCCGCCGGTTATGAAATATTGAGAGAAAAAGAAGTTATTTTTAATACTAGTAAGTGATTTCGATCTGACCTTTCTGCATTGCTTGGAGGGCAAGGGAGATGGTGCAAATGTTTGGCACAGTTTTAGATTTATCTCGTAATATTCTGCGTGGTTTTCTGTTTGCAGGTATAGTTTTATGCTTTTCTGCTCCAGCTTATGCTGACTTGTTTCCTTTGGGGCATACTTCCGATGTAAGCGCATTTTCTGAGGAACATATTCAGTTGCTTGCGCCTTCTGATACGGGTTCGCGCCCTGCGCTGATTTATGAGGGCGGAGACCTTTTTCTCGGGGTCGGAGATTTGTATGAAGGATTTGAGACTCCTTGGGGGGCGGTCTGGCAACCCCAGCTATGGGTTTTTGGAACCATGCGGTCCGCTGTGCAGATGTTTGAAAATGCAAGTTCCAATAGTACTGCGGCAGAGTGGGCAAACCGTTTGGATCTATACGCAAATGTGCAGTTAACAGGGACTGAAAAGTTTATCATTGGTGTTCGCCCTCTTGATAGAAATGAGCCCTCAAAGTTTTCGCGAGTATCGTTTAACGACAATCGTGGTCCCGGGCAGTCTGAGTTCAATATGAATATACGGACCATGTTCTTTGAGGGAGACTTGGGAAGCCTTTTCCCAGGGCTGGATCCCGAAGGAACAGCTCCGATAGACTATGGGTTTTCCGTAGGACGGCAATTATTGCAATTTCAGGAAGGGATCATGCTCAATGACGAAATTGACTCCATTGGGGTGGTTCGCAACAATATTCATCTTCCGGGTATTCCGAGTTTAAGGACTTCTTTCGTTTGGGGTTGGAACGATGTGGGAAGGAGCGATGCCGGGCGGGATAATACGACAAATATGTTTGGATTGTTCAACTCCGCTGATATGCAGGATCTTTCGTGGAATTTGGACTTGGTTTACGTTGCTGATAGTGTCTCAGGTGGAGACAGTTATCATGCCGGGTTTTCATCCATTCAGAGAATTGGGCATTATAATACAGCTTTCCGGGTTAACGCCTCCAGTGCTGAAACGGCGAGTGTAAAAGCCGGTACAGGTGTGCTTTATTCAGCCGAAGTTTCGTTAACGCCTCAAAAGTCTGATGATATCGCATATTTAAATGCTTTTGTGGCAGATGGAAACTTTACCCAGGTTGGTCGTGAGCCTGTTGTGGGTGGCCCCTTGGGTGCATTAGGTATATTGTTTGCCTCTCCGAGTCTCGGTAATTTTGGATCGGAATTGAATAGCTTCGCGAACGATGTAGCAGGTTTCGCAATGGGATATCAGGCTTTTTGGAACCATCACCGAACCAGTCTCACGTTGGAAACGGCTGGCAGAAAAGATCTCAGTGGTGATAGGTTTGACGATATCGCTTTTGGCTTTGAGTTCCGTCAGAGGTTGGCCCATAGAATTCAGCTCCAAGTAGACAGTCATTATACCGTTCAGGAAAAACGTAGTAACGGTTATGGCTTGCGAACAGAAATTCTCTATCAATTTTAATTTGAGAACTGTCTAGACTTTTGGGTTCCTGTCCTAGTTTGCGGGAATACGTGAGGTTGTTCTCTTTAAAAAAGTGAGGGTGTTATGAAGCGTGAAGGTATCTATTCTACATTTAAACCTTTTTTTCTGACGGTATTGGTTCTGGTGGGAGTGTGCTTGGCTGTTCCTTCCATCTCAATGGCGGATCCTTTTTACAAAGGTGCAAAGCTTTGTGAGGAATGTCATGAAGCGGAAAACAAAATCTGGGAAAAAACCAAACATTTCACTTCATTTCGAACGGTTCACCGGGAGCCGAAGGATGCAGACAAGCCTTCCCCTAAGAAAATTTTGGCGGCCGTAGGTGGACAAAAAAGAATGAAACGAAATGAGACCTGTTACCTCTGTCATTACACGCTGGAGCAAAAAGACGCTGGAGCCAAACCAGCCGCCAAGTCAGGGACATCCTGCGAAAGTTGCCATGGGGCTTCCTCCGATTGGCTGGCTATACACGATAACTATGGCGGGAAAGATGTTAAGCGGGAGCAGGAAGCGGCAGACCATAAAGTAAAGCGGATTGCTGATTCTACTGCTGCAGGTTTGATCTGGCCCTCGATGAGATATGAGGTTGCTGAAAACTGTATGACCTGTCATGGTCTTGCGCACCCTGGTCTTAAAGCTGACGATTTGGCTAAAATGCTGGGAGCCGGACACCCGATAAACCCGGGTTTTGAGTTGGTCAAATACTCCCAGGGTTCAGTGCGACATAGGCATTATCCTCCGGATATCAAAACGAATGCGGAAATGACTCCTCAGGAGTTGGCACAAATTTATGTGATCGGGCAGGCCGCGGCTCTGGTTTCTGCCACCGAGGTTATTTCCAAGTCTTCTGAGGCAAAATATAAAGAAGCGCAAAGCAAACGGGTTGAAATTGCCAAGTCTGCGCTCGGTGGGGTTTCTGAGGCGGCGGGTTTGCTAGCGGCGCCAACCCGAGAGAATGCTATCAAATTTGTTCAATCTATTGCGGGGAAAGATTTGACGGGTGCAGTGGGAAGTAAGCTCCCGGCTAAATCGGATTACAAATAAGGCAGTGGCTAGCAACTTGGACTTGGGTTTCTCAGAATCCTTTCTGGCATATTAAAGGTCAATATTCCAGGATCAGATGATAAGCATACCTCTTCCAGTTGTGCTTTTTGGAGGTGGTTTTGGCTATAACGACTCAAGAACGTCCGCAAAGGTGGGACCAGCCTTTCGGTCTGTTTATGACCGATCAGGATGTTGATCGCCTGCTGACCATCCCGGAAATATCTGCGATAGAAGAGAATAAGTTCCCCGCCCATTGCTCTCTCAAAGGTATTCTCAAGAATGATGCGCGAATTGTAAAATATTCCGCCGGAGACATTGTCATTCGTGAAGGCGATTATGGCAATTCCGCTTTCTTGGTGCTGGATGGTTCGTTAAAGGTTGTGCTGTTCCCTGGTCTTCCGGGCGAAATGCTCGGGCGCCGTACCATTCGCAAGAAAACCCTTTGGCAAGCTTTCAAACAACTTTGGACTCAGCGTAAAACTCCCGAGGTGCGTGATGTTAAAAGCCAAAACCAGTATTCACTGGTTCGGGCCACAGAGGCTTTGGGAACCTCGCATGTCTTTCTTCAAGATGTCCCCGCAATTTTAGACAGGAATAAAACGGCCTCTCTCGGAAAAGGGGCGCTATTTGGTGAGCTTGCCGCCCTGGGACGTACTCCCAGAACTTCTACGATATTTGCAGAAACTGATACGGAACTTCTTGAAATTCGTTGGCAGGGACTGCGTGAGTTCAGAAAATATGATCAGGGTTGGCGACGCCTTATTGATCAGCGTTATCGCGCAAATGCCCTTAACGCCCACCTCAGGGCGACCTCCATTTTTTCTCATCTTAATGATGAAGATCTCCAGGAAGTGGCTGATGCAACTCTCTTTGAAACCTATGGCAAGTTTGATTGGCATCTGACTTATAACAAACTTCAGACTCAGGAAAAAAACCTTGGCATAAAGGATGAACCCATTATTGCCCAACAGGGAGATTATTCTGATGGAATACTATTGGTACGTACTGGGTTTGCCAGGGTGTCGATAGACCGAGGCAACGGCCAACAGACTTTAACCTATCTCGGGACCGGGGATTTTTATGGCGCGGATGAAATATTTCGGGCATGGCAGGGGGACTCAAATGTTGGTTTGAGGGTAACCATTACCGCACTCGGTTACGCGGAAATGCTTCGGGTTCCCAGTAAAATTGTTGAGAAGCATTTGTTTGCCTATTGGTCGTCAGGAAGGGAAGGGTTCAGGAAAAGGTCTTTGCAATCTTCCGTAGAATCAAGGAGGATGCAGGATTTCATTGATCGAACCCTGACCGATGGTGCATTGCTGGAGTGGGCCGTTGAAGAGCGTTTTGTAAATGGCACCCAGGCTATGTTGATAAATATGGATCGCTGTGTGCGTTGCGATGATTGTGTCCGAGCCTGTTCTGCGGCGCACGATGGCAACCCTAGATTTATCAGGCATGGCAAGACTTTTGAGAACTGGATGGTTGCCAACGCATGTATGCATTGTGCGGATCCTGTCTGCATGATCGGTTGTCCCACCGGGGCTATTCATCGATCCATGTCTGGAGGGATGGTCATTATCAATGATGATACTTGTATAGGTTGTGAAACTTGTGCCAACTCCTGCCCCTATTCCAATATCAGGATGGTTTCCATCCGGGATGATGTAGGAAATTTTATCACTGACCCCCAAAACCAGAAACCCATCTTGAAAGCTACGAAGTGTGACCTGTGTGCAGACCAGATCAGCGGGCCGGCTTGTGTGTTTGCTTGTCCACATGATGCAATGAGAAGGGTAGACTTTAGAGAGACGGAGTTAGATGAAAATACAACAGGGTTTTAGCCTGGTCAGAATTTGGCGTTACGTAGGTTTGGCGTCTCTTTTGTTTTTGGTGACTTGGCAATGGACCATCCAGATAGATCGTTCTCTCGGTGTTTCAGCCTTTGCCAGTGGCTGGGTATTATTTGGAGTGTTAGCTTTTCTCTCCCTTTTCAGTATTCGCAAACGCCTGCCGTTCATGCCTCTGGCTCCCTCTGCAATTTGGTTTATGCTTCATACCATTGGCGGGTTCCTGGCTCTATTTCTGTTTTGGCTCCATACCGATGCGCTGGGTTCGAAAGGGTTTTACGGTCAAGTTTTGACGGTTCTATTTTATATAACTTCGATTTCTGGTGTGATTGGTCTCTTTATGGAAAAAGTTATCCCTCGCCAGCTCACATGTAGTGGGGTAGAAATTATTTATGAGCGCATTCCTGCTGAGATTGCTGGCATAAGGGAAGAGGTGGAGTCCCTGATTCTGAAGTGCACCGAAGAAATTGGAACCAGTACTCTGGCCGAGCACTATCTTGAGACCTTGAGCTGGTATTTTCAAAAGCCTAGATTTTTCCTGAATAATGTTTTTGGAGGTCATCTGAGTCAGCATTGGGTACGTCAGCAATGCATGATTCTGGAGCGTTTCTTAAGTGAAAAGGAACGTGAGTATTTGGACAAGGTCTATATGCTTGCGGAAAAGAAAAGAAAAATAGATTTTCATTATGCGCTTCAATCATTGCTTAAAACCTGGCTTCTAGTTCATATTCCTATGGCCGCAGCAGTAACGGCAATGGTGATTTGGCATTTAATCCTTATTATGGTGTTCTTTGTGTGATGGATGAAAATAAGTTTGGTCATGACCAGAGCCAATATGAAAGGCCCAATCTACCCTATCGTTGTGGTCGGGCTTCTTTGTGGCAAACTCCCTGTAATCATGGTCCGGAATCGGATGGGACTTGCGGAGGAATTCAGGAATGCACTCCATTCCTGAAGAAAGACCGGTGGGAGTGCAGGAGAGATAAGAGGTTTGGAGGCCCCTGTGAAGAGGGTCCTGGATCGGGCGGAGAGTGTTCCATTCAAAGACCCCCATGCGCCCCTCGGAGTACTTTAAGGGTTATCCGGGGTAGACTGGTTGTTCTTGCTGTTGGGGTGGTTCTGGCTTTGATCGGCTCATCTTTGGCGCTCGATCCCAGCGTTGGAAGCATGATAAGTATTTCCAACGCGGGACCATTGTCTAAATCCCATGCAAAATTTACTGAGAAGGTGGGTTGTGCCTCGTGTCATACGGCGCATGGCACGGGCCCGGTAGGATGGATAAAAGCGGTGTTCAATGACTCTGACCTGTCCACTCAATGTGTGAATTGCCATAGTTTTGGGGGCCCCAGTTTTAAGGCGCATAATGCCAGCTTGTCTCCTGAGAGAAAGGTTGCTGATACCCAATGTATCATGTGTCATTTGGAGCATAGTGGTAAAACGGTGAGCACAAAATCATTAACTCCAGAGCAGTGCAATTCCTGTCATAAAAAGGATTTCGCAAGCTTTGAGCATGGGCACCCTGAGTTTTCTGAAAAGTATCCTTACCTAAACCGGAATTCCATCAAGTTTGATCATAGTACCCATATAAATAAGCATTTTGAGAATCCAAAAGTTTCTGACAAATCCCCCAGCTCTTGCATAGGTTGCCACACCATAACGCTGTCGGATCGAGAAGTTCGGCCTAATAGTTATGAAGTAATTTGTGCCTCCTGCCATGATGCACAGATTAAGAAAAAGGAACTCATTCTTCTTAGGCTCCCGGAGTTGGTGCAAAACCTGATTGACCAAAAGGCACTGGTGCAGGCCTGCAACTTTCCGCTTGCAAATGCCAAAATGGAAGAGGAATTTCTTAGTATTTCCACGGAACAACCGGCTTTAGTGAGTGCCTTTCTTTTGAATATTCCCGAGGATGATCCAGAAGCCTATGAACAGCCCCTTCAGGATCTAATTCTTGGTATGGCTGAGGAAAGCAGTGTTCCTTTCACGGAACTCATTGATAGTCAGACTGAAATTTCAATGTCTAAAAGTCTGTTGGCGGGTTTGAACCCGGAGGTGCTTAAGCGGGCGGCTTGTTCCTGGGGCCTGAATCAGGAGTATGAGTCTCCTGCAGAAGCAAAGTTTGGTGGCTGGTACGCCGATATGTTGGAAGTTCGCTATAAGACGGCGGGGCATGCTGACCCCGTGGCTAAAAGTTGGGTGGAGTTTGCTTTGGCAGTCTCAAAGCAAGACGATGAAGACAAGGCATCAAGGGCTATCGCCATGCGCGAACAAATACTTTCTGTTAAAGACGGAGTAGGAGGATGCGTCAAATGCCATGCGATTACGGAGGTTAAAAAACCAAATGGAGATGCTCATCTGGTTGTAGACTGGAACTATAAAAAAGAAGATGGTCGCCCATATGTAACTTATAAGCATGATAATCATATAGAAATACTAGGGGCCAAAAATTCTTGTTCGACCTGTCATATCGTTAATAAGGAAGTGGATTATATGGCTTTTTATAAGGAATTCGACGCCAGCAATTGGGTCAGTAATTTTGATCCTATCAGGAAGAAGACATGTATGCAGTGCCATTCAGAGACTCAAATTAATCTGGAATGCCAGAATTGCCATAAGTATCATTTTAAACCGAGTTTTAAAAAAGATATGCTAACCGTGAAGGCC
>JABIXH010000154.1 GCA_018664975.1 Nitrospina sp.
CCAAAGGTACATATTTCAGGAAGATAAACTGTCATGTTGAAAAAAACCGATCCTGTAGAAAGCATTCTTCTCAGGCACAAAAAAATTACCGAAAAAACTCTGGCAGAAGTCAAGGCCAGCAACATTCACTCGGGTACCTATCTGGGAAAAACCCTGGCCGATCACGGTTATATCCACACCCAAACTTTACTGGAAACCCTGAGCAAAGAACTGCGCCTGCCTTATATAAAAAAGGAGCAATATCCAAAATCCGGTTTGCCGGTTGAAGGCATGACAATCACAGAAACTTTTTTACGAGAAAAAATTATTTTCCCGCTCCAACTCAAAGACGACACCCTGATCGTTGCGGTTTATGATCCCTTCGACCTTTACACGATTGAAGACCTAAAGGTATCCGTGGGAAAAAGCATACGAATTGTTTTAAGTAGCGAGCAGGACATTCTGGAGTCCATTGAAACCTATTATGGAGAAGAGGGCGGTTCCGCCATGAACCGCATGGTCAGCGACATTCAGGATGACGACATGCATGGACTGGACACGCTGGATGACAGCACCGAACACATTCGGGATATGGCTTCTGAGGCCCCGGTCATCAAACTGGTGAACCACATCATCAGCCAGGCGATTGAAACCCGCGCCAGTGATATCCATTTAGAACCCTTTGAAGAAGAGTTGCAACTTCGTTATCGTATTGATGGCATTCTGCACGAAATGGAATCACCTCCCAAACGTTTAAGTGCCGCAATCACCACACGCATCAAGATCATGTCCAAGCTCGATATTTCCGAGCGCAGGTTGCCGCAAGATGGACGTATTAAACTTAAAATTTTAGGCAAAGATATCGACATGCGTGTTTCCACCCTTCCCACATTACATGGGGAGAGCGTGGTCATGAGAATACTGGACCGAGGCAATTTGGTTCTTGATTTGAGCCAGATGGGATTCCCGGAAAAAGAACTTCGTCAGATGGAAGCGTTGATTCAAAAACCTTATGGCAAACTTTTGGTTACAGGCCCTACCGGTAGCGGTAAAACCACAACCCTTTACGCCGCCCTGAGCAAGATCAATACTCCAGACAAAAAGATCATTACTATTGAAGATCCTGTGGAGTACCAGATGCGCGGCATCAATCAAATTCATGTCAAATCGCAAATCGGCCTGAACTTTGCCGATGGGTTACGCTCCATAGTGCGGCAGGATCCTGATGTCATTATGGTCGGTGAGATTCGCGATCCGGAAACTGCGGATATTTCTATCCAGGCGGCACTAACAGGACATCTGGTTTTCAGCACGGTTCATACCAACGATGCGGCTGGAGCTGTCACCCGACTTCTGGATATGGGAGTCGAAAATTTCCTCATTTCTTCCGCACTGCTTGGGGTGCTTGCTCAAAGGCTGGTCCGGGTAATCTGTCCCAATTGCAAAGAGGAGGCCCCATTGACGCCAGTTCTTAAGACAGAAATGGGACTTCTGGAAAAAGAAAACGTAAAAGTTTATCATGGAAAAGGTTGCAAAGCCTGTAGCCACACCGGATTTAAGGGCCGCTGTGGAATTTATGAGCTTTTGGTTATTGATGACTCCATTCGCGAACTCATCCTGAAAAAAGTCACCGCGCAGGATATTTGCGACCAAGCCAGGAAAAATGGGATGCGTACTCTCCGCGAAGACGGGTGGGACAAAGTGGTCAAGGGGATAACTACCGTTGAAGAAATTCTGCGTGTTACGATAAACGATAGAAACTAGTCTTTCAGAGACAATCATATTAAACCATGACGGTTTATTCATACAAAGCCACGGATAAAAGCGGAAAATTTGTTGAAGGCGACTTGGACGCTCCAGATTATAGAGCCGCGATTCAGCAAATCCGCCAGCTTAATTATTTCCCCGTCAAAGTGGCGGAGGGAAAAAGTTCTGCAAGCCTGGCATCCAGATTAAAAATCTCGATGCCTCGTATAGGTTCCAGGGTCGCCACTAAAGACCTTATGACCCTCACTCAGCAGTTGGCTACATTGGTGAATTCGGGCCTGACTCTGGATGATGGACTCTCCACTCTCGTCAAACTGGCAGAGACCGAACAAATTCGCTCTTTACTTGCAGATATTCGCAAACGGGTTCATGCCGGAAGTGCTTTCGCCGATGCTCTGGAAGAACATCCTGATGTTTTTTCCAAACTTTATATCAATATGGTTCGAGCTGGAGAAGCCGGGGGTATTGTTGACGAGGCATTATCACGGCTGGCCCTATTCATGGAAAAGTCGGTGGAACTAAAAAGC
Organism: Nitrospina sp.; assembly: GCA_018664975.1. Taxonomy (GTDB): domain Bacteria; phylum Nitrospinota; class Nitrospinia; order Nitrospinales; family VA-1; genus LS-NOB. The sequence goes on from JABIXH010000154.1 coordinate 2,274, forward strand.
AATATCCGTTCCGCCATGGTTTATCCGGCGATTCTGAGCTTGGTGGGAGGATCTGCGGTAATTATTCTTATTACTTTTGTCGTTCCACAATTTTCAAAACTATTTGAAGATATGGGTGCGGCTCTGCCACTTCCTACTCAGATCATGTTGGGGATCAGTTCTATTTTCACCGACTACTGGTCAGTACTAATCCTAGCAATAATAGGTGGCGTAGGGGCTTTTACATTCTATATAAAAACCGACACAGGACGGCTTCGGTGGGACAGGTTACTTTTGAAGCTACCTCTGTTTGGACCCCTTATCCGTAAAATCGAAGTTTCGCGTTTTAGCCTAACTATGGCAACTCTGCTTAAAAGTGGAGTGCCTATTTTACAGGCCATGGGCATTGTGCAGTCGATTCTGGTTAACCGAGTTATTTCAGATGCAGTTAATAATCTTAAACAGGCATTAAAAAAAGGTAAGGGTTTATCGGGTCCACTTCAGGAAGCAGGAGTATTTCCTCCCATGGCAGTGCATATGATTACTGTAGGAGAAACCTCCGGCGCGCTGGATGAAATGTTGACCAAGGTTTCCCAAACCTACGACAAGGAAGTGGAACAATCGATCAAACAGGTTATATCTTTGATTGAACCTATGATGATCTTATTTATGGCATTGGTCATTGGATTCATCGTGGTTTCAATGTTGCTGGCTATTTTCAGTGCCAACGACATAGCCTTTTAATCAACCCCAAGCAAATAAGGAAAACTATGAAGGGCCAAACCAAGTCAATCAAACTTCACCCTATTAAGGAACAGGGTTTTACTCTCATTGAGCTTATGGTGGTGATGGTTATAATCGGACTATTAGCGGCAACGGTGGTGCCCAAGTTCTTTGGCCATGTTGATAAAGCCCGGCAACAGGACGCTCAAGCCCAGATTGAACTTCTCGGCCAGGCCCTGGATCTTTATCGCCTGGAAAAACATAAATACCCCACTACCGATGAAGGCCTGGAAGCCATTAAAACCTACTTGAAAAAAGATCTCCCCAAAGATCCCTGGGGGTCCGATTATGTCTACCTGTCTCCCGGTGGAGATGGACGTGGCTATGATCTGATTTCCTATGGTGCCGACAAAGCGGAAGGTGGTGAGGAAAACGATATAGACATCGTCAGCTGGAAAAATTTTGAATAGAGCTATTCAAGAAGAGTCCAATGGTTTTACGCTTATCGAACTGGTTCTAGTATTGGTATTGATGGGCCTGATCGCCGGGTTGACGCTTCCCTTCGTGGTATCAACACTGGATCGTATAAAATTACAATCCGAAGTTCGACAGCTCGTTTCGGCAATCCAGTTCACCCGTAGCGAAGCCGTATCGAGAAAAACATTATTCACGTTTAATGTAGATATCAACAATAACAATTATTGGTTGGCAATCCCAAAAGAAGAAGAAGTCACCCAAACAAAACCCATTGATGAAACAGTCAAGGTTATGGATTATCAAAGGGCCGATGAGACCTTGACTGAGGGAGCATTCGAAATTCTTTTTTATCCTCGAGGCAACTCCAGTGGGGGAACTATCCGATTTAAATCTATTGATGACAAGGATGAGAAAAATATTTATGCGGTCACCATCGACCCTATTACCGGCAAGCCCAAAATTGCGATTTTGGCAGAATGAGAAAGGATTCTCACTGCTAGAAGTTGTGGTCGCACTGGCCATTCTGGCTGGCGGGTTTTTAGTCGTGCTCAACCTGTTTTCAGGAAGCGTCCGTTCAGTAGATTTCTCCGGCCAATACCTGAAAGGTGTTACCCTGGCAAACTCAAAAATAAATGAGTTGGAAATGCTGAACTTTGAACCTGATGAACTTTCCGGCAACTTTAAAAACGAAGAAAGTTATCGCTGGGAAGTTGACATCACCCCTTATGATTCCCCATTGAACGATTCCAAATTAGGCATCCAGCTCCAAAAAATTTTATTGAAAGTCCTTTGGGAGGATCAGGGCCAAAATCGCAATGTTGAATTAGCCACTCTTCACCTTAAACGCCAGAGCTATCCTGTTTCCGACACTTCTTTAGAACTACTGTTTACAGGAGGCTCTTCCCCAGCCAGTTCAGGTGAAGAAGAAGCCTCGTCATCGGAAGAATCCGGCTCTACCTCTGCTAATGTTTCTGGAGGTTCAACCACCACCACAACGAATACTACAAGTTGTCCTTCTGGCACAACTTTCATTTTTGGAGCTGGATGTCAGTGAGCATGAAAGAACATTATTCCAAAAATCTGATGAAACTGTTATCAAAAAATCAGTCGGGATTCACACTGCTAGAATTGATTCTATCTCTGGCTATTGTCGCCATAATAGTTGCACTTGGGCTAGGGGGAGTTCGCCTGGGAATTGCGGCTAGAGATGTGGGAGAACAGAAAGTAGACACTTATCAACGCCTGCGAATTATCAGTGAGCAACTCAAGCAAAAACTTCAGTCCGCTTATCCCGTATTTATCAGCCAGAAAGATGGAGTTCCTGTTGCCCCAGGCACCACCTCGTTAAAAAGAACCCTGGCTTTTGAAGGAAAGTCAGATTCTATACGCTTTGTTACGTTCGCAACTCCTATGACTGCGTCCGACCCTACAAACTTAACCCATGAAGTCCAGTTTTATATTGGCGAACATCCTGAAACCGGCCAGTCCGGAGTCATTTTGATGGAACGCGATATTTCTGATGGATACATATTTTCCAAGATTGAACCCCGTTCCGATTCTACGCAATATTTTGTATTGGCTGAGAACGTAACTGAAATGAAATTTCGGTACTACCAAATGAAAAAATTGCCGCCTCAGGAGGTAGATGGCCCAGATAAAAGTGCCATTCAATTTTCGGGATCTTGGGTCAATGAGGTTATTTCAGACCCCTTTGAACTAAGCAATAATAATTCCAAAGAGAACGACCCCCCCCTACTGGCTTTTGAAAAAGCCAATAAAATATCGCTTCCACGGGCTGTAGAGATCACCATTGGGGTGATTCCTCCTCCCAAGCCAGGAGAAGAAGAACAAGCTGATGAATTAGAACCTGTTTTTTCGCCCCCAATCATTGTTTTATTAAATTCTGGAATAGAATTTGCACAACCTCCCATAGAAAAGGAGGAAAACGATGAAAAAGCTTAATTCAAATCAAAACGGCATAGCTCTAATGATCGTTCTATGGGTTTTGGTTCTACTGATAGCTTTAGCCACTGAATTCGCCTTTTCGATGAAAATGGAGGTCAATACCACACGAAACTATAAAGAAGATACAGAGAGTTATTATCTGGCTAAAGCTGGTATTAATCTGGCATTGGCAGAATTAATCAAAAATGTCCGTTTTCACTCCATTCATGAAGAATATGGCTGGATCGTGGGTGGTATTGCCCCTGCGCCAGAGGCTAATCCGGATCCCGGCAAAGAAACCGTACTTCAAGAAGTGGAGACGCAAGAATTTGACATCGTCAACAGAGCTGATATTGAACTGGAAAACGGAACTATCACCTACACCATCCGGGACGAAAATGGAAAAATATCCATAAATTCTGCCAACAAAGATAGTTTGAACAAGTTATTGGCCTATTCAGGAGTTAAGGAAAAAGTGGATCGGGATACCATTTCAGATTCCATTCTGGATTGGATTGACACAAACAAAAATCATCGTCTCAATGGTGCAGAAGATGACTACTACCGGAAACAGAATCCGCCCTATTTTGCGAAGAATGGGAAAATTGAAACCCTGAGTGAATTATTGAAAATAAGAGGCATCACAGAAGAAATCTTATACGGCTCCCCTGAGGAAGATGGGGAATATAAAGGTATCGCCCAGTTCTTGACTGTTTATAAATATTCAAAAATAAACCCTAACACTGCGAGCGAAGAAATTTTAACCATTCTCTATACACCTGAACAGGCAGAACAGATTCTCAAGAATCGGGCCGAAAAAGGCTACCACTCCAATAGTCTTTCCACCCTATTCAGAATAACTGCGACCGGAAAAGTATTTGGGAGTCGAACAGAACACACCCTTGAAGCAGTTTTTGAAAAAACCGGATCAGGTGACAATGCAAACATGGTTACTCATTATTGGAACGATAACGTCCTAGACTTATGAAGTCCATATTTTTAGAAAAATCATTGGGAATGGATATCCGGGAGGAGTCAGTATCTCTGACTCTTGTAGGGAAAAAACTACGTTCCATTGAAATCCTGGCAGGGAAAACCATTGCGCTGAAACCATTAACCGGCAAAGATGAAAAGGCGGAAAAACATTTTCTCAACAAGGTCAACCGTTTTCTTATCGAGCATGACACCTGGCCGGAATCAGTGGTAATTAGTCTTCCCCGAAGTTATATTACCTTCAAAACTTTTGAGCTTCTCGCCCCCGATCTGGAGTCAGTCCAGTCCATGGTGGAGTTTGAGCTGGAACGCCAGTTCTCTTCTGGACTCGAAGATTTAAATTTTACTTATCAGATCACCCCAAAGCATGAAAATGCTTTCCATATCACATCGGCGGCTATCAAAAAAGAAATTGCCAATTATTTTCTCGAATTAGTTCGAAAGCTTAATCTGACTCCTACAATTTTGGATATTTCCACATTCGCAAATGTTAACCTCGCCTGTTCTCAGGAAATAGAAAACGATGCAGCCATCTGGGCTCTGGCAGATATCAGTCATGAAAACCTCGATATTGCCCTGATAAAAAATAATGCCATAGAATTTTCCAGAAGCAGGGACTGGGCCTGGCAGGCAATCAAAGATGCCAATTCAGGTAAGTCAAAGGATCCCGCGAAGTTGAAAGATTTATCCGGTGAAATCACCAAAGTCATCATTGACGATTTACAACAAGCCCTTTCTTCCTGCCGAAGCATCGAAGGGAATGAACTTGTGGGCCATATTTATATAACTGGCGGTGGGGTTTTGATCCCTCATATCCAGCAAGAATTAGAAAAAGCAACTGAAGTATCTACCACTGCCTTAATGATCCCAGAGTCGGTTGCTCCAAATCTGCCCGAATCATTTTCTCCATCGCTCATGCTAACCTCTTTGGGCCTTAGCTTGAGAGAATTGAAAAAGCAAAAAATCGAAACCAACCTCATCCCTGCAGACCTACAGCCAAAAAGAAAAAAAGTAAATATAAAGTTTACCCTTGCCATGGCGGTAACAGTAGTTCTCCTTTTAATAGGTTGGTTTGCCAACAAAGTGGTCTACACAAATAAAACTCTTGCCACTTTGGATGAGCAATTGAATGAAATTAAAGGACAAGTAGCCAGCCTGGAAAAAATTGACCTGGTATACAACTCACTCAAACAATATGTAGACATTCTAAATACAATAAAAAAAGAATACCCAAACAAGCTCCCTGTACTGGGAGAGTTAACCCGCACTCTTCCCCGTGACACATGGTTAACACATCTAAACTTCAAACAGCGAGAAGTTGAAGTTAAAGGGTTCTCTCCTGTTGCATCAAAACTTATTCCCCTTCTGGAACAATCCAAAACTTTTATGGGAGCCGGGTTTTTGGGAACCATAATCAGTGAATCAGCGGGCGAAAAATTTACCATTCGCGCTAACCTGGAATCGGATTTGTGAGTATGGATATCAGTGAAAGAGATAAAAAGGTTTTAATGGGTGGAGTTGCTTTTGTCGTTTGTTATCTATTGCTCATTTTTGTCGCAGAGCCCATCTACAAAAAACAGGACAAAACAAATGATAAAATTAAAAGCAAAGTGCAATTCATCCAAAAATACTATGAAGTTCTAAATCAGAAATCGTATTACCAGCAAAAAGAGAAAGCGAATCAGAATACCCATGTGAGTCTAGCTCGCAGGTTTTTAAAGGAAAAACAGCCGGGCCTCGCCGCGGCCAGCCTGCAAAAACTGATCGAAGGTTTTTCCGGAGGATTGGTAGCCATTGAACGAACAAAAGTAAATAAACCTAAATACATACAAGGTTTACTTGCCGTGCCCATAGAAATTTCTGTTCGTTCCAACCTTAAAAATTTATCCCTGTTTTTAATGCGGATTGAGAATCATGAAAAATTTCTAATCATAGAAGAACTTCGATTACGGAGAATTAATAAAACGGAACCAGAAGAACTACAAACGCGTTTAATGATAACGGGCTTCATTCAGGAACTGGACCCCAAAGGTGCGAAACCAATATGAAACGAATTTTAATTATTTTAACAGTATTTACTTTGTCTGCGGCCTGGTTTGGGTGTGGGGCTACGAAAAAATCCACCATGAATCGCCTCCAAAACAAAACGGATGTGATAGATGCCATGATTTTTCAGGACCCTGCAAATAACAGCAAGAATATTGGGACCGAAGAATTAGTTGACCCTAGTAAAATCAAGAGTATTCCCCAATCCCAGCAACCAAAAAGAATTCGTATTACAGCTGGCAACACTCCCCTGCATAAAGGACCCGGAACTCAGTACTTAAAAATTGGGACTGCCGCCAGAGGAGACCTTTTCGACTTGATTCGAGTTGAAAGAGGTTATGGGAAAGGTGAAACCTGGTATCTCACTGAAGATGCTACGGGAAAGAAATTTTTTATCTCCAACAAATTTTCAACGATTATTCGGGAAGAACAAAAGCCTTCTGTAGATACGGCCAAAGAACAAAAAGCTTTGAGTCCTGAATCACCAACCCCTGAGAATGCGGAGCAGAATGTTCTTGAAAAAGTCGAACTGCAAAAGCGGAAAAAGGTTTCGTTGGATAAGATTCAAACTATTGTAAATGTCGAGCCTGATCTTCCTCCTGAATTGAAAGAAGCAAAACATATTACTCTCAATTTTGAGGGAACAGAACTCTATGATGTTATCACCACCTTTTGTGAACTGCTAAAAATTGATTATTTTATCGAAGGCAATGTTGAAGGCAAGGTAACCTTGCAAACCTTCAACAAAATTCCTGTTGAAGACTTATACTCCGTTCTAGAACAGATCCTTGCATTGAATAATGTAGCGGTTGTAAAAAGTGGAAATTTCTACCGGTTCCTTCAGGCTCCGGATGCGGCAAAAAAACCCATGAGCATTCATTTTGCCGATGACCCCCGAATCCCGGATAAAGAGCGAATGATCATTCAGATCATTCCACTCCAACATATTTCTGTAGATTCGATGAAGAAAATTATCAGCCCTCTTCTCACAACCAATGCCAGTTTCATAGAAATCCCGGAAACAAACAATTTGATGATGATCGAGATGGCTTACAACGTCAAACGAATCATCAAAGTTGTGAAGGCTCTGGATATTGACAAATTAGCCTCTTCAGATATTCAACTTTATAAACTGAGAAATGCAGATTCTGAAGTACTGGTCAGTGAGTTGGAGGAAGTTTTCAGTTCCATGGGTTACAAAGAGGCTCTCGGCGACTCGCTTTCATTTCTTTCACTCACAAGATTAAATTCGGTACTCGTGGTCAACGCTTTTGATAAAATCCTTCCGACTATTGAATTCTGGGTCAACCGGCTGGATCAACCCGTCTCGGAAGGAGACGTAAGCACCTTCGTATATTATGTGCAAAACGGGGATGCCGCGGCCCTATCAAGCCTGTTAAATGGAATTTTTCAAGACCAGGCATCCAGCACAGGTACCGCAACAAAGGCTTCAACAAACTCTCAATCCAAAACAACTGCAACGACAGCAAATGTTTCTGGAGCGCGCACCACGACATCTACTTCAACCTCCAAGACACCCGTGGTCCAGACAAAAAATGGGCTTAACAGTGAGTTTGAAGGCGATATCACCATTTTGCCCGACTCGGATACTAATTCCCTGATCATTCGTACTAGTCCCCGAAACTATCCGGCTATTCTGGCACTGATAAATAAACTAGATCTGTTTCCGCAACAGGTTTTGATTGAAGTATTGATCGTTGATCTTAGCATTGATGATTCGACCGCATCAGGACTGGAACTGGCCATTAAAGATTCTGCAGGCTCCACAACAATTGCGGGAGGCATTAGCTCCAGCTCAACCAATGCCACAGCCCTGGGAAGTTCCATTGGAACCGCTACAGCTTCATTTTTAAGAGGAGGAAGTTTTTTTATCGGAAACCCTGATAAAATAATAGCTCAGTTGCAACTATTCGCGTCAGACTCAAAAACCAATGTTCTGGCTAATCCTATTCTAGTGACCTCGGACAATAAAGCCGCCAGCATATCCATTACTGATGAGATCCCCATTGTACAAGAGGCCCAGACTCCGTCAGGCGGTGCCGCAGTTGTCACTGCGACAGTAGAGTATCGCAGTGTTGGAATCAAACTGGATATTACGCCCAAGATCAATTCAGATAACTTTATTAACCTTCAAATCAGTCAGGAAATCTCCAGTCGAGGTGCCGATGTAGGAGACCAGCCTTCATTTAATACCCGGCAAGTTAATACAGAGGTGGTCTTGAAGGATAATCAGGTTCTGGTTATGGGTGGGTTAATGCGAACAGACACCATAGACACGATTTCAGGGGTTCCTGTGCTGAAAGACCTCCCCTATGTAGGAAAGCTTTTTGGCTCTGAAACGACTAGCTTGAAAAAGACGGAGCTGATGATATTCATCACCCCCCATGTTATCTCTAATTCTAATGACTCTGAGTTTGTCACCCGCCAATTCAAAAAACGCCTGACTGACGTGAAAAGCTTGGACTTCAGGAAGGGTTAGTATTCACTCTTGGCAAAAACCCCATAAAGTGCTTGAAATCAGGGATAATCTCAAGCATAGTAGGAGTTCTTTTATTCTATAATACCCTTTCGTTGGCACTTATTTTCCAGAGTCTAAGAGGGCCATCCAAAATGAAGCGGATTGGAGTACCGATTATCCAAGGTAGAAATGATTAAATCCAAATTTGTTAATAGTTTAGAGTTGATCGGTGGAACCCCTTTAGTTAAACTGAACAGCGTTATCCCTTCAAACGGTGCCAATATATTTGCTAAGCTGGAGTTCTTCAATCCAGGGGGTAGCGTCAAAGACCGTATCGCGTTGGCCATGATTGAAGATGCGGAAAAAAAAGGCCTGATCAAGCCCGGTTCAACGATCATTGAACCCACTAGTGGAAA
>JABIXH010000241.1 GCA_018664975.1 Nitrospina sp.
CTGAAGACAAGCTACCGATGAATGTGGTGGTAAGAACTAAAGATGGCGTGGTGAGCCTTTTGGTGGATGAAATTGGAGATGTGCTGGAAGTGCCTGATGATGTTTATGAACGTCCTCCTGAAACTATCCCTCAAGAAGTTCGAAATCTGGTATTAGGTGTATATAAACTGGAAGGTAGGTTGCTACTAATTTTGGATTCTGAAAAAGCCGTGAATGTTTCTACGGGTGCTGTCGCAACTTAAACTCAACGGAACTGTCTAGCGTCCGACTTTCAGTTTTGAAATGATTTTCTGCCCGATCTGGTTCAGGGGCAGGATTTCATCCGCTAAACCTGCTCGAGCGACAAAGCCGGGCATTCCCCACACAACACTGCTTTCCTCATCCTGAACGATAACCTGGCCCCCCGCTTCCTTTACGTGTTCGCAACCTATCAGGCCATCTTGTCCCATTCCTGTTAAAATAACCGACAGGGTTTTGCTCCCATAAATTTTTACTACGGATCGGAATAATGGGTCCACTGCAGGTCGGCAGGAGTTTTCTTGAGGGTCTTGGTTGGTGCTCAGATAAACTCCGTCAGCTCTTTTTTCCAGAACCATATGATAGTCACCCGGCGCGATCCAGGCTTTTCCTGGAACAAGTTTTTCACCCGCTTTCCCTTCCTGAATATCCAGTGGAGATTTTGCTGTTAGTCTTTCCGCAAGAAGCTTGGTGAAAAAGGGTGGCATATGTTGTACCAGAACAATTGGCACAGGCAGGTCACCAGGAAGCGTGGGGAAAAGCTCTGCCAATGCATTTGGCCCTCCGGTGGAAACTCCGATGGCAAGAATATCTGCCTTTTGAGATAAGGAAGTTTTGCCGATTGGATATTTTTTTACCGGAGTGCTAACTTTAGCCGTTGGTTGGGGTATCGATTTTGGTGGGGCTTCTATCCCCGCACTTTTAGAACAAAACATTTTTATTTTGGGGATCAACTCGTCTCGTATTCGTTGCATGGCAACGGATACACTGCCCACATTTGCGGGTTTGGTGACATAATCTGTAGCCCCAAGAGCTAAAGCTTCTAATGTTTTTGCTCCCCCGCGTTCAGTTAGCGTGCTGAACATAATGATGGGTAATTTGGGATAGATTTTTCTAGCTTCCGCGAGAGTTTGAAGCCCATCCATTTCCGGCATTTCAATATCCAGGGTCAGGATATCGGGGTTGACCTGTGGTATTTTTTGTAAAGCGATTCTCCCGTTGGCGGCGGTAGCGATGACCTCAATATCTGGGTCGCCAGATAAGGTATCTGAAACAATTTTTCTAACAACCACTGCATCGTCTACAACGAGTACTCGAATTTTTCGCATAAAATATTAGGTGGGAAATATTGTGAAAACTAGCGGGTTCAATAAGTCAATAGCAAGAAAAAGCTAAGGTTTACATTAACCTAAAAGCAGTTGAATATCCAGAGGAATCAACACTATTCCTTATGCTCTGCTGATTCGTAGAGTTGTCGCTTGGTAAAATTGAAACCCTATACTTATTCAAGGTGTGTATACTCTTTTAACTTCTTTTACATTTAGAAAATTCATATGACTCTTTTAATTAATAAAGATGGTCTTTCGGTCACTAATAATCCCCGAGCGATCCATGATGAACTGTTCCGTGGAACTGGTTATGTGATCGGTGAGGGGGCCTCTGTATTTATTCAAAATGAAAGCATTACCGAAAAATATATCGTTGTTTTTAAAGATATAAGTACTCCTTCAGAGAGGCGCTTTATTGCGAGCCGTTATAAAGAGGCCCTGGAGTTGTTTCAGCAATGGTTGAATGATTAATCAATAGGAGATTCTGAGGTGGAAAACTGGTTGATGCTAACACTGGTAGGTAAGGATCGCAACGGAATTGTTGCCAAGGTCAGTCAGGCTTTATTTGATTTGAATGGAAACCTTGGAGAAACTTCTATGACCCGCCTGGGTGGTAACTTTACCATCATGCTCATGGTCTGTGTTCCGGAAAAAACATCTATTGTTCAGGAAAAACTCCAATCTGTATGTGATGAGTTTGAATTATTTTTTCACTTGGATGAAATAGAGGGCGAACTACATCAGCATATTGAACCTGATGTTCGGATTAGTATTCATGGTGCAGATCAAGCTGGTATCGTTGCCCGAGCAACCGGTGCTTTGAACGAAGCCGGTTTGAATATTCTCAATCTGGAGTCGGATGTGGGAGGCCAACCGGACAGTCCCGTTTACATCATGCATATCGAAGGAGTTGCCGGTAAGGGGATTGACAGTTTGGAGAAAGCTCTGCAAAAATTTTCCCGCGAAAATGATGTGGTAGCCCATATGACTCCCATTGATACGATGGTGGGTTAGTCATGGCCCTTTTGGATTTATTAGTTTACCCAGATAAAAGATTGACAAAAGTTTCTCAACCTATCAGTGAAATTTCTGAAAACCTCAAGCAGTTTATTCTGAACCTTGAAGAAACCTTTCGCTCGTTTCCCGGATGCGTTGGAATAGCGGCTCCCCAGGTAGGTCGGTTTGAGAGAGTTGTTTTGGTGGATATTTCCCATAAACCTCAGCATGACAACCATGGATTTCTGGTATTAATAAATCCTGAAATTTCTTCTTACGAAGGGAGTAATGTAGGTAGGGAGGGTTGTCTCTCGGTTCCTGATTATACGGGCAAAGTCGAACGGGCCGTATCTATAACCTTGGAGGCCTTGAACGAAAAAGGCGAAAAAAAAGTGTTTCAAATGAAAGGCTATGAAGCCCGCGCCGTTCAGCACGAGATTGATCACTTGGATGGGAAGTTATTTCTGGACAGATTGGTCAGCAGGCGAAATGCTTTAAGCAAAAGGATCGAGCTTTCTACATGACCTAAAAAAAATACGCCAGAGGTTTATATTATTGTCCTATTGGAAGCGTAAGGAGAGGGGCGTTGTCTTGAATTTTTCCCGCTTGCAATGAAAAAATTTGGGCAAGGAGAGAGAAGGTGGATTTGGATGATAAATCCGAATCGTCAATATAAAACCAGGTTCCGCGATAAAATATAAGCATAGAATTTTCATCCGGTTTTTCGGGAAGCGAGCGAATCCGCAATAAATCGCCAGTCACATTTTTCCAGTCAAAAGCATCGCCGCTGGGTGTTTTTGTTTTGGTAACCTTGCCCTGTAAAATATCCTTGCTGGAAACTTCTACCGCCTGAGAAAGATAAAACATGACTCCTAAAAGTGAACGAGTGACGATCCGGATTTGGTTTGTCTCATTTAAGGAGGGTGAAAAAGTAAATACATAACGGGTTTTTCCAGGTTCGACGTTAACCGCCAGGGCAAATTGTTCTGCTTCCTTCCGGTTTTTATCTTCCTCGTTAATTTGGAGGATCAATTGAGGTACCCCACCTGCCTCATGGTAAGAAAGGTTTATAGCATCTTGGGCCTGCAAGACTCTCAATAACTTCACAGCAGAAGCAAATTTCTCAAATTCGGGAGCAATGCGAGGGGTAGGCCCTGATGCACCCGGAGCATTTTTCAGATGATTCATCCGTTGGAAACATAAGCGGAAGATTCTTTCTATACTCCAGCCGGAATGAAAAAGAAGGGTAATTGTTTGTAATGGAAGCGGTGATAACACGCGCTGGATAAACTTGTCTCCCTGCAAAGGAGAATAGGTAACCGTGGGTTTTTCTGTCATACCTAGGCTTCCTCCCAACCCAAAGAGGCCTGCTACACCATTCTGCAAAGTCGCCGATGCGTTAGCGGTGGTCGACAAGGAGAACTGGGATGCCACACTACTCACTTCCATAAAAAATGGAGTGTCTCGATATTTGAGACGTACAAGGTTGAGTAATAGTTGTTCGTCATTGGTTCTTTGGACTGCAAGATTATAGTTGCTTCTTTCGCTTTTCAAGGTTGTCGGACCCAGGTTTGCGCAACCCATAAATAGCAACGGGAGGAAAGCGAACAAGGAAAGTAGTAAAAATGATTTTGAACTATAATTACCAGTGATCATGGAAAGTAAGACTCAGGTTGATGGGATTTTCGAGATATCCGGGTTTGCTAAATGGATGGTAGAGGTAGGGAATGCTACTTCCGCTCCATTGTCTTCAATTATTTTTAGAATCTTTAAAAGTATATCCTGCTTGATGCCGTGAAATTTTTGCCAATTTGTTGTTTTGGTAAAAGTATAGATGAAAAAATCCAGCGAGGAGGGAGCAAAACTATTGAAATTGACCATCAAGGTATTATTGGTATCTATTTCAGGGTGACCTATTAACATTTCCTTAACTTGGTGCGTGATTGCTTCCATCTTATCCCCGTCATCATAGCGAATTCCAAAAGTTTCCTTGATCCTCCGGTTCTGCATGCGAGAAGGGTTTTCAACAGCGACTTGTGAAAAAACAGCATTGGGAATATACAAGGGACGCTTATCGAAGGTTCGTATCAAAGTAACTCTCCAACCTATTTTTTCTACAGTACCCTCAATCTCGCGATCGGGTGATCGGATCCAGTCCCCCACAGCGAAAGGTCGGTCCATATATATAAAGAGTCCGCCAAAGAAATTTGAAAGCAGGTCTTTAGCCGCAAAACCTACTGCTATACCCCCGACACCTCCAAATGCAAGGACACCGGAAATGCTGAAGCCTAGTGCTTGCAGTATCATTAATACAGCCGTGATAAATACAGAAATACGGGCAAGCTTGGATAGGGCATCCAAGGTTGTTGGGTCGATATCTTTTCCGGAGTTTAGATAACTTTTTTCAGCTTGCTGAATAGTGAGAACTAAAAACCAGGCCAATGATGCAATAATAATGGCATCCCGTAAGGGGATGAAGGCTTCCAGGATTACAGCCTTGGTTGCTTGATTAATAATTTCACTGGCAAACGTGATGCCAGTTACCCAGATAATGATACTTAGCGGACGAGGAATAGATAGGAAAAGAGCATCATCCCATTTATTTTTGGTGCGTATGGCTTTTTCTGCCAGCGATTTAAATATTTTCTTCTGGAAAAAATCAGCGATCAGCGCCACGAATATGACCAGAAAAGCCTGGATTATGAATATGTTTTCCGGATTAAGTAGTTTATTGAATCCCGACATTTGCCTTATTTCCTTTAAATCATCAATGATGCTGAAAATAACATATTTCAAGGAGTGGAGGAATATTAATTACTAATGCATTGATTATTGATCCTAATTTTTGTAATGTCATAAAATAATATTCTATATAAATTTGCGGAGAGTTTTGCGATGGATCAGGTGAGCGAATACATGGTAAAGGCCGTAAGGGATATATCCATAGAGGCCTCAGTCAGAAAAGCCGCAGAAAAATTAGACTCGTATGGGATCGGTTCGCTACTTGTGAAGAAGGATAGCGAATATGTAGGAATGATTACTGAAATGGAAATTACTCGTCAATTGGTGGCAAAAAATCTGGACTCAAATAATACCCCTGTAGGAGAAATAATGAATCCTGAGATTGATTTTATTGATCAGGAAGATGTCATGCCACAGGCAATTGCTATAATGAGGGAGAAAAGACTCCGTTATCTTGTAGTCCGGAATGGTAAAACTGTGGCGGGTATTCTGTCGGTAAAAGATCTGCTGGCTTATTATGAAAAGTGGTTCAAATTAACCCTTTAAAAAAACGCTCCGCTTTTGCAAGCGGAGCGCCAATCCAGCACAGGAGCTTCCGTTAACTTGAGGTTAACAAATTACTCCGGAAGCTCCCCAGGTACTGTCAGATATCATGGGATCACCTCCTTCTCAGGGAATTTGTCTTGGCACCATGGATTTCCCTGTTAAACCCACCGCGCACCAACTTCTTAAATCGTAGACATCTTTTGATAAAATTTCAAAAGGGGTTTTAATCCATCTACTTTCTTGAGCCATTGGGAGAGACAATATAATCCACTTTGAAGTCGGAATCCGTGGCTACCTTTTTACAGGATTTTATTTCTCCCTGGCAACGCATATAACAACCACTCCAATGATCGCAGCGGATGTATAACCAGTGTTTGGGTTCAGTTTTCATGTCCTGACCTAGCATTTCTACCGTACCTTCTTTGTTAACCGTATAAGTTTTTACGGCCCCAGGTTTGGATATGGGGAGAACAACCCCATTGGATGCACAAGAGGCTAGAAAAGAAATCATAAAAATAATTGAAATTAACCCCATTGATTTTTTCATTTCCTTCCCTTTCTGTTTTCCAAATACTGGCTTGGTATCTATTATTTAAACGCAACTAATTATAACATTCCTTTATTTATAATATTAAAAAAATAGATATGAATAGGCTTGATCTTTGGGAGAGGAGGCCGACTAAATTTTTGTGGTCTAAATCAGTATATCGAGGATATGGTTTTTCGCCTGTTTTTGAAGTTCGGATTTTTTACTGTTCAAACTTTCCTCCAATTGTTCTTTGAAGGATTTCTGATCCTTTTTCTTTTTAAATGACCAGGGTTTTTGTCCGTTTTTGCCAAACAGGGTTTCTTCTATTTTCATGATCGTTCCTCACGAAATTCATTTCATACAATTCATATCGAAAATTTTTTAATTAATCTTTATTTTATATTTGGAAAACATTTGTAAAATCGGCAATTATTTTGATGTGTAATGCCTGCCCCTAATTCTCGGGGGTTGTTTTACATTTGGAAGCAATGTAATATTTTATTGTGATGAATATAGAGCCTTTATGGCTGGAATATCATGCCAGTTAGGCCGCTGGTCTGCCTTTCAAGGATGGTACTTCTAGTGAAAAATACAAAAATATTAGTGGTTGACGATGAAATTAAAGCCTGCCAATTACTCTCAAGGTTTTTAACCAAACGAGGCTT
Organism: Nitrospina sp.; assembly: GCA_018664975.1. Classification (GTDB taxonomy): domain Bacteria; phylum Nitrospinota; class Nitrospinia; order Nitrospinales; family VA-1; genus LS-NOB. The sequence goes on from JABIXH010000241.1 coordinate 6,825, forward strand.
TTCAGTTCAAATTGCATCAAATGGCCGAGATGCACTGATTAAGGCTGTTGAATTTAAGCCAAATTGCATTTTGCTGGATGTTCGCATGCCTCAGGGCGGATCAGAATTATTATCCAGTTTAAAATTAAAACTGCCGGAATCCATCGTATTCATGATGTCCGCATTTATTGAAGTGGATCAGCACCAAGACTATTTGGGACGCGGGGCTCATGCCTGCATAAATAAACCTGTGGATTTGGTATTACTTCTAAATAAAATTCGACAGGCCTTGAAATAATTAAATACGGCCTTGAGAGAGGAGAGTGAGTAGCCGGGACCAAAAGAAAAATTCAGGCCGCCTGTAAAAATACTTGAGCCGTGGCGTTAAAACTTTTTTGAATTTCTTTACTTAGGCTTGCCAGAGTAATTCCATCTGGTAGCCCAAGATTATCCCAGGCAGTTTTATTCATGGGAGAGGGGAATGAACTTTCCCCACTGTCCCCCAGTTCCAGATGGTTAACAATATGGTCTGCTACGTGGATAATGGAAGCCTCTTTAGCAAATGTGAGATTTTTTTCAGGTTGGTGATGATTGCCGACCACTTCCTGATGAAAAACAGGTAGATCCCAGTTTTTTAAAAGTAAACCCCCTACGTCTGCATGAGTGAAACCTAAAATATCTTTTTCGGAATCTGGTAGCGGAATGTTTTCTGATTTGCACCGCATGAATACAGAAAGAATGTTGAAGGGGGTTGTCAGGGCAATTATTAGCCGACCAATATCATGGAGCATTCCGGCAACAAAATATTTTTCCGTATTGAATTCACCTTTGTGCGAAGAAATAATTTTCGCCGCCAGTCCGCAAGCAATACTGTGTCTCCAGAATGAGTCCATATTCATCACGCTATCAGGAATGCCCTTGAAACGTTCCATAATGACAGTTGAGATGACCAGATTATTTAATTGCTCCAGCCCTACTACCCCGATAGCATGTGATATGGTTTCTATTTTTGAAGGAAATCCGAAGTAAGCACTATTAACGATCCGCAAAAGTCTTGCGGTGAGTCCCGGGTCGGTGGCTATGATATTTGAAATCTCATCAAAGGATCCTTCCGGGTCATCCATAGCTTCCTTGAATTCATAATAGACATCTGGAAGGGAAGGGATATTGACACTCGAATTAAAAAGCTCTTGAATTTCCATCAGTTCTTCCCAACTCCTAAAATAGGAGGGTTGGGTTGAGCTTGCGGAAATGAAGATTCTACGAGATAGAGAAAATGGGACTTGTTGGCTAAGGAAATTATTTTGAAATGCGGAATAAATATTAACGCAGAATTGGAACCGAATGGTTTCATGACCCGTTCTCCCCAGAAAGTTAGAAACCCTACTTTATTAAAATCTATATCCTGAATAGCACTATTTGTAAAACGAAGCAAGAGGAATGAAGTGTGAAAAGGTGCCAGGTGGGAATAAGGTTTGAAACCTATTGCCTCAACTTATAATGAAATGTTTTGAAAATATGGGTTTAATTTATTACTGGTTCGCAAAATACCCTTTTAATATAACTGGAAAATTTTTCATTGAACTTCAAATTGGTTAAGGGTTTGTCCTATAGAAAAAGGCATTCAGGAATCTCCTGAATGCCTATGGAAATTGGTACGCCCGAGAGGATTCGAACCTCCGACCCTCGGTACCGGAAACCGATACTCTATCCAGCTGAGCTACGGGCGCATGAATTTAGATTATACTTCGGGGCTTGCAACCTTCCTCAAACCCGGCCACGTTTCCCACCTTACGTCCCAGTTCTTGACCGAATTCTTTGATCATTTTTAATCGCCAGGTCCACCACTTGGCTTCTGCCTGCAATTCTTCTGTGCTATTTGCGGGGACGATTGCAGAGTGTAATTGATTTGTTTCATCAAAGATGATTTTGATATCAGTGGCTGCGATTAATCCATGTTCTTCTAAAATTCTAATAGGATCTGCGGCCAGGACTTTTGTGAA
>JABIXH010000315.1 GCA_018664975.1 Nitrospina sp.
CCAACTGCATGACCGAGCGAACTTCTCCTGTCAAGCCCACTTCCCCGATCAGTACCGTTAAGGGGTCTATGACCTTGTCGCGAAAACTTCCTGCAATAGCCGCCGCAACGGCCAGATCGAGAGCCGGTTCGGTAATTTTAATTCCACCGGCCAGATTAACAAAAATGTCATCCCCTTGTAGATTAAGCTCCAATCTCTTTTCCATTATGGCAATCAACAAAGACATGCGGTTGTGGTCAAAGCCTGTGGCCATCCTTCTCGGCATGCCTATGGAAGAAGATGTGCTGACCAAGGCTTGAACTTCAACCAGTAAGGTTCGACTTCCTTCCAGAGTTGCCGCAATAGCGGAACCCGATGAGTCTTCAGGGCGCTCAGACAAAAACCATTCTGAAGGATTTTCCACTGGCACCAAGCCCTCTGGTGCCATCTGAAAGACTCCGATTTCCGGAGTGGGACCAAACCTGTTTTTCGTTGTCCTTAAGGCTCGAAAAGCATGGCCGCGTTCGCCCTCAAAATAAACAACCGTATCTACAATATGTTCTAAAGATTTTGGACCTGCTATTGCCCCATCTTTATTAATGTGACCGATCAAAAGAGTAGGAATACTGCGATGTTTGACAGCCTGAAAAATTTTGAATGCCACTTCCCGCACCTGGCCGATACTTCCCGGAGCTGACTGCAAATCCGAGGTGTAGAATGTTTGCACCGAATCCAGCACCAGCACATCCGGTTCAACCTTATCTATCCATTTAAGAATTTCCTCCACACAAATTTCGGAACACACCAGCAGGTTTTCAGACAAGGCGTTAAGGCGTTCCGCACGGAGCTTGATTTGAGACCCCGACTCCTCCCCGGAAACATAGAGAACCTTTTTCCCAAGCCGGGCCAAATGGCCCATACTTTGTAAAGTGATTGTCGACTTCCCGATTCCCGGTTCCCCCCCAATCAGAATGAGCGAACCTTCGACCATGCCTCCCCCGAGAACCCGGTCAAATTCGCCAATGCCCGTAGTCAAGCGGTTATCGACAATAGACTGAACTTCCGTAATTGGGACTAGTACCGAGGATTCAGGGCTTCGTTTGGAGTTGCGTAAATTTGACTGCTGACGTGAAGCTTCTTCCACCAAGCTGTTCCAGGACAAACATTCAGGACACTTTCCCATCCACTTCGGGGTTTGGTGTCCACATCCCTGACAAACAAAAATAGTAGTGGTTTTAGCCATAGTGTGGCAGAACAGTGGGGTTTAGCTAAAGGTCATGCTCTGAAAAAAACAATTTTTTTTGACGAAAAAACTTTTCTCGCCCGGAAGTTTTATTTCCCACCGGTTGCACTTTTAGCGGAACTTAATTTCCCCAGAGTTTTCTTAATATCATCGCCTCGGGAAATATTAACATTCGCTTTTCGACGTAGATCGGCGAGGGCCTTCATGATTTCTTCCTGATTTTTCTTCAAACCTGCCTGCTCTTTTTTCATAGTACCCATAGTCGTGGCAACGGGACCCAGCTTCGCCTGCTCCTTAGCAATCGTTTTGAGAATTTCAATCAGGCGGGAGAGCTTTTCATTGGCCAAATCCACTTTGGTATTACCGGCATCCTCTTTTTGCACAGACTCCTTCAACTGACCCACCATCGAGCTTTCCAGTTCCGTAGAATGAATAGCAAGTTCTGTAGATAGATCTATAAGCTTGTTAAACTTTTCATCCGCTAATTTATTGAATTCCCCGGTAAGTGCCAGATCGGCCTTGAGAGCTGAAAGTGCTGCATTTGAAGCGATGTTTTGAGTTTGCAGGGCTTTCAGCCTCTCAGCCAACTTATTATTTTTTTCATCGACAACCGAAAGGCTTTTATTTGTGACAACCACAGCTTTTTGAATTAGCTCCACCACTGAATGGTTGCCGACAATACCTTGCTTTGCCTCTTCCAGTCCCACATGGGTGGAATCTAGATCTTTCTTGATGGCATCCAGCATGGATTTAGTGTCCAAACCTTGTTTCAGGTTTTCCTGCAGAATCCCCCTCAGCTTCTGGTTCACTTCCTGGTTTTTTGCAAAGAAGGCCTCCAGACTTTTTCTCGTTTCCAAGTTGGAGCGCTCCAAATGCTTCAGAACCAACTGCCGGTTCTTCTCATTTTCTTCGGCGATAGTGGGAATTACCTCCGTGCGAAAAAGCGCAATGGTGTCATCGAAACCTTTTCGGATCGTAGCGCCCTGCGCTTCCCCTTGCTGAATAACTTTACCCAGCGTCTCGTTATTAGCCAAGGCAAATTCTCGAAAGTTTGCTTTACTGGATAGTTCAAATTTTTCTATGTCCTGCGCAAGCCCCTCTTTCAGGCTTACCTGATCTTTCTGAAATTGGTCGAGAATCCTATTTTGCTGGTGAATTTTATCCAACACCTGGTTTTTTACTTCCGCTTCCAAATCACTTATTTTTAAATTTGTTTTGTTCAGACTACTTATTGTTTCCGCCTTATTTTGATCAATGGCCCCCAATAACTGAGGAAGAATGTGCTTGATTTCTTCTATCTGGCGCAACATCTCTTCCTGTTGTCCCTGCAAACTTTTCACCTGATTACTTTTTAAGTTCTCTAGATGAAAATTGAACTTTTTTAACTCAGTTTCTATTTTTAACAAGTCTTCTTCATCGGCACCAAAAAGCTGGGCAGACGCATAGACCGGGAAAAATATCAGGATGATTAATAATAAAGAAAGTGCATAGAGGGATTTCGCCTTCATGGATTCTGATCTTTCGTGAAATTCAAGAAGTTAGGTTATTGGTTAAATTTACTTGCCATAAAAAAAACAAGCCGCGCCGGGGACATCCCCCCAACGCGGCCTATTATATACAGATTCCATCTGGAATCATTAAAAACGCGAAATAGTTACTCTGAAACCATGAAATGAGCCCGACGATTTTCTTGCCAGCAAGCTTCGCCAGTACCAAAACAAAAAGGTTTTTCTTCGCCATAGCTTATAACATGCACATTTCTGGAACTCACCCCTTGAGATACCAAATATTTCTTGGTGGAATGAGCCCGTCTTTCTCCCAGAGCTATATTGTAATTATTGGTGCCCCTCTCATCACAATGGCCCTGGACTTCCACATGCATGCTCGGATTGCTTTTGAGGAACTCTGCATTTTTTTGAAGGACCGCCCGGGAATTATCGTCCAGATCATACTGATCAAATTTGAAGTGAATATCCTTCAAGTCTGACGATGCCTTAAAGGATTGCAATCGAGACTCTTCAATTCCAGAACCCATACCGGAACCATTCCCAGAACCACTTCCACCATTTGAAGCAAAAGGATTGGCATCAAAAGAACCGCTTGAACCATTGCCAATATTGGCTTGACCGCCAGTACCAAAGTCTCCATTACCAGAACCGCCCAAGCTTCCTGGGCCTGAACTTCCAGACATGCCGGCTCTAGCAGAACCATTGGAACTCTCCGAGGAGGAACTCCGCTCTGAAATAGGTTCTTCACTGAAGAAACCAGAATCTGCTGGCCCACCTGATCCGCCAAAGTTATCCTCTGACGATCCTGAAGAAGAGGCTGTAAACTCCGACCCTTCGCTGATACTCCCTGAAGTTTCAATCTCTGGAGGCATAAGTTTTTTCGAACAAGCCGTTGTTAAGAACACACAAGCTACTGCGGTGATGATTATCTTCCAATTCAAAGTTTTCATATGTTAGCCCTCGCCTAAAAAAAATTTTCCCCAAATTTATTTACAAAATAGTGCCTTCTGCAAACCAATTTGAACTAAGTTTCAGAATCTATTGGTCTTAAAAATTTATCGTATAAAAATATCATCCTATAATTATATTAAAATTACAACAAAAATATAGAAGTTTTTATAATTTCCTTATAACTGCCGATATTCCAAACGTTTTGTTTTTAAAGAAGAAACTGCTGAAAGGGGTATATAAATATGTTAAAGGAAACGGCTTTTGACCACAACCTTTAATTTATTTTTATTTTTCCTTGGTGAACAGGCTTAGTGTTTGAAATAAGAGGACCATGCGGGGCTATGCCCCTTTCCAGAGAATGTCAATTGCCTTGCTTCATCACTCCCCACTTTCTGGATAAAAAGATCGAATCGGTCATTCTCCCTCCCTCTGTAAATGATGAATCGGCCATCGGGAGACCAACTGGGTTGCTCAAAACTTCCTGAACCCGTGGTCACGATCTGGCTCTTATGAGTGTTTAAGTCATAAATGCTAATTTGAAACTTTTTGCCCACTCTCGATGTATAGGCAATTTGGTCCCCATTAGGAGACCATGCAGGATTATCATTATAAGAAGAACCAAATGAGATTCGAGTGACCTTGGACTGGTCACCTTTATCCGAATCCATAATATAAATTTGCGGAGATCCGGTTCCAGAACGATCCGAAGTGAAGGCTATTTTCTTTCCATCGGGTGACCAGGTGGGGGACGTATCAATATTAAAATGGCGGGTCAAACGTTTCAATTGGTGATCTTTATTCAAAATATAAACTTCTGAATTTTGATCTCTACTCAATACCAGCGCAATTTTCTGCATATCTGGAGACCATGACGGTGCCGCATTCAAACCCGGAAGACGATGCAAGGTCTGTCGCCTTTCCCCTGCAGTATCTATCATGATCAAATCAGGGTTGCGTGCAGCATAGGATGTATAAATAATCCACTTACCATCAGGAGACCAGGCCGGACTAAGGTTGAGAGTTCGATCATGGGTCAACTGCCTCAGGTTATACCCATCAAAATCTATGAGATAAATTTCCTTGCCAGCATTTTCCTGAGTCAGAAAAGCTATTTGAGTTTCTGCAATGCCACGTTTCCCCGTCAATTGCATAACCACTTCATCAGCAAACCGGTGCAGGGTTGTTCTAAGCAGATCGCTGGAGGCTTTATAGCGTTTACCCAAAAGGAAACGTTTGTTCACCGCATCATATAATCGAAAAGTGAAAACCTGACCTTTCCCATTTTTTAATATACTGTATTCGGTTTTAATGAGCCATTGAGCTCCTACCTGACGCCAGCTCCTGTAATCAACCACTCTAGCCGAAGTTTCCATGTTTTCCAGTTCCTGAAATACCGGCCTTTGCAGAAGAGAAAACCATTCGGAAAGCATTAAGTCCTTTTCCAAAATTTTTTTGGCTTCCTTTCCAATCCCCATAAAATCTTCCCTGGAACCTTTCAACACAAATTCCGTAATGGCTACAGTAACTTTTTTCCGCGTCTCGCGTTCAAGATCAATGCGAACACGGGGTTCCGCCAGCCCTGTTCCTGCCTGGAACAACACCAGAGCCATTAAAATCAGGGATAAATAAAAACTGAACTTACTCGTCTTTGGGAACATATTTAAAATATATATTTATATGAAGGTTAGACATCTTTAACTCCTTGGGAAAATCAGGAAAAGGAACCGAATCCAGAACAGCCCTGACAGCCAGCGTATTCAGGGCTTCCACTCCAGAACTTTTTTTTATAAAAGGCTTATCAATATTTCCTCGAGGAAAAATGAAAAAGGAAACCACCACTTCCTGATTATGTTTTTCAGCTAAAGGTTCCCGCCAATTTTTAAAAATTTTTTCCTGAATCATCCCCACATACAACGATTGCGCATCCGCACCCGTGGGGCCCTCTTTTTTTGTAAAAACATAAGAATCTCCCGTCCAGGTCTCAGGGGTTTCCTGCTGAGTCCTGGGCAGGTTACGCAATTTACTTTGAAAACTGGAAGAATCAAGCCGGGCACTGGAAACCTCCACCTTTATCGGCTCTGACTCAATAGAAAAAGAGTTTAACTTCTCGATAATAGGATCATAGGACTCACTGCTTTTCTCCCTCTCTTCTATTGGCTCTGGCTCTTCTGAATTCATATCGGGGAAAAGCAGGGGTGAAGCATCTAATTTAGCCACTTGCTCTAACTCCTGCAATAAATCCCTTTCAGGAGCTTTAGGTTTTTCAGGCTCCTTGCTTTCAGAAACCAACTCATTTATTTTCGCCAAAGAAGCTGGTGCCTCAGGAAGACTTTCTTCAATTTTAGACACTTCAAAATCTTCCAGAATATCTGTAGGAGGAGGAGAGACGGGCACAACAGCCTTTTTTTCTTTTACACTTCTATTTTTTAGTGTCTCTAAATCTCGGATCGTTTCCTCATTAATGGGTTTTTGCTTATTCAGTTTCGCAGGCACAGGCTTGGCTTTTGGTTTTTCCAACCGTGCTACCTGGGCCAGCTCTTCAACAACGTTGGAAGTCGCTAGAGCCATTTTTCCCTCCAGTTTATTCAATGCCTCCAAGACTCCATTAGTCTTGGGGGTTTTGATCACAGGGGCCTTTTTCACTTTAGCAGGTTTGGAAATCGGACTTTTTTTTGCCGCAGGTTTTTTAGCTCTTGCTGTAGGCTCAGAGCGTTTTGACGCAGCCTTTTTGAAACCTGTTGATTCACTGACAAGATTAACCATAAATGCAGGAACAACAGTTTTTTCAGGATAGGAGGGTTTGGGAAGAAACATAACAATTGTTAAAAGCAGAAGATGAACAAAAACAGAAAACACAAGCATTTGATTAAAGTCATAAGATTGAGGAAACTGAACTCTCATGACTCTGCAGGGTCGGTCACCATCCCAATATTCTGTACTCCGGCCTGTTTCACCGTAGATAAGATATGCATGACAAAACCATAGTCCAGGTTTTTGTCTGCTCGCAGATATACGCCTCCATCTTTATTGGATGCAATATACTGCTCCACTTTCCGGGTTAACCCCATCAAGTTCGCCAACTCCTCCTGCTTCCAGAATATCTTTTTACTGCTCCTTAAAGTAATGGTGGGAATTTCTTTGAGAGGAATAGGGGAAATCGATTCTTTAGGAAGCTGGACCTCCATGCCATGTTGCATGAGGGGTGCGGTTATCATAAAGATAACCAGCAAGACCAACATAACATCCACAAAGGGAGTCACATTAATTTCCGCCACAAACGGTCTTCGTCGCTTTAACATAAATGTCTTAATTTCAAGATTTGCGGCAATAACCAACTAACAGGTCAGGAAAGATCGAACGTTCTTTCCTTCTCCGATTCCCTCACGAAGTTTTTTTCTGCCATATAGATAAAATCCTGCAAAAAATCATCCATCACAGATGTAAAGAGTATAATTTTGTTATTGAAATAATTGAAGAAAATGACAGCCGGAATGGCCGCCACCAGTCCAGCCGCAGTCGCAATGAGTGCCTCAGCTATTCCCGGAGCTACTCCTCCTATACTGGCTGTGCCCTGTAAACCAATGGATCTAAATGAATGCATGATTCCCCAAACCGTCCCAAACAATCCTATAAAGGGAGTTGTACTACCTGTTGTAGCCAGGAACTCCAACCTTCGTGACAGACGTTCCACTTCCCGGTTAATGGCTTTATTGAGAGCAAGACTAATGCCTTTCAGGTCTCGGGGTGTTACCGACTCTCCTCCTGTCGAAGGAGACTCTCCACGTTTTTTACGTTCTTCCTTTGCCATTTCCTGAAAAACATAAAGTTCACGATAACCGGTCAAGAATATCCGTGCCAAAGGACTCATCCGTAACTCTTTGGCGAAATTATAAATATGCGTCAGGTTTTCCGTTTTCGAGAAAGTTTCCAAAAATCGACTATCTTCATTTTTTGCCTGTCGATAAGTCCTGAACTTGCTCACAATAATCGCCCACGATACGATGGAAAATATCATTAGCAACAGAAGGACACCTTTGGCCATTAAACTTGATTGCAGGACCAATTCAACAATGCTTAAGGGGCTATCAGAAATCACATTTTGCACACGGAACCTCTTCGTAGAAAAGTGAGGCCGAAAGGCAGGACGCCA
>JABIXH010000089.1 GCA_018664975.1 Nitrospina sp.
AACGTTTCGCAAAAATTTTCGCTAAGTTCAGCCAAGAAAGAGCGAAACCAAATTATTTAATCGGTGATTTGACGATGACAGGGCTTTCATGGATTGGGAAGCAAATTAGAAAATTTCAATAATTTTATCATTTCGCTTACTATAATCTTCCGCCAACATCTGTATAATAAATGTGATCCCAAAATATGTCAACATTGGGAGGTTTGTTTTTTTTTGGTGAATATTTTGGAGAAGTCTTTCGCCAATACATATTTACTGCTTTTACTTTTCGCAAAAAATTCTACCCATTACCGAGGCTTTATCGTAAAAACTTCTCTTGCACTTAAAGTGTCCTCGGTTGTGCTATGCGTGGGACTTGCTGTTAAGTATTTAGTTTCGTTTACTATTAAATTGGGAGTGTCAGAAAAGAGCGTTGGTTGCATGAAGTAGGCAATTCCCATGTTAAATTGTTTGCGAGCAAGGGTATAAAAGAGCACAGTTTGATTTAGGTGTTATGTATGACAATGGTGAAGTTCTTCCTAAGAACCAAGAGGGGTGTTTAAGTGGCTTCTGCTTTCAGCGGAGCAGGGCCACGCCGCAGCCCAGTATTTTCCTAGTATGCTTTATTTTGAGGGTAAGTGGGTATTGAAGGACTATAAGGAGGGAGTTAAGTGGATAAGACTTGCAGCGGAGCAGGGCCATGCCCAGCCTAAGAATGCATGGGGGTCATTTATAGAGATGGGGAAGGGGTGACTCAGAATTATTCCGAGCCTTTATCTGAGAGCCTATAGATTACTTTTAGTTCCTTCATGACCTTGTAAAGTTCTGTGGTTTTGTTCTTCATTTTAATTGCAAGTCTCTCAAAGGTGCTATTCGACCTTAGGTTACAAAACATCTAAAGAATTTGCAGAAGCAAACTCAACTGCGGGGAGCAGGGGAAAACTAAAACCGTTTCCAACAGCATCCTCAGAAATAACTACAAAAAAGTCTCTACTTTTAACCTCTTCATAAATTTAGGGGGAGGTAAATTTATAGTTGCAAAATGGGCAAAAAGTGATTAATAATTTTTTGAGCATGCTTCCTTAGCCGTGAGTTCGTGGAAAACACCCCGGTTGAAAGCAAAATTAAAATCCTGGAGAATTGCCGAATGAGTGAAGCAATAAGTGAAAAAATATTGATTTTCATCGTTGCCTACAACTCGGAAAAAACCATTCTCGATGTTTTAAAAAGAATCCCTCCATCCGTTGCAAAACTCAACCATCAGATTCTGATAATCGATGATGCGTCCAAGGATACGACCTTCGACACAGCCGTTGATAATCTAAATCAGTTCAATGACCTCAACATTAAAGTTCTGTTCAACCCTGAAAACCAAGGCTATGGCGGAATTCGAAAAATCGGATATCACTACGCAATCGAATATGGGTTTGACATCGTTGTTCTCCTTCATGGTGACGGGCAATACGCACCGGAATATCTTGAAAAAATAATCACGACTCTGGCACATGAAAAAGCTGATGCCGTAGTAGGGTCACGGATGATGAAGGGTTTTGACGCACTCAAGGGAGGAATGCCATTCTACAGGTTCGTAGGAAACAAAATACTCACTGGTCTTCAAAATCGATTTCTGGGGTGTCGGTTGTCCGAGTTCCATTCTGGGTATCGGGCTTATCGGGTAAAATCATTGTCAGAGATCCCCTTTGAACTGAACACCAATGACTTTTATTTTGACACCGAGATTTTGATTCAATTTCTGCTTAAAAAGTACAGGATCACAGAAGTCCCAATTCCCACTTACTATGGTTCGGAAACCCGCCATGTTACTGGCTTTAAATATGCCTGGAACGTAATGCGGGAAACCATTAAAAGCCGGTTTCACCTAATGTCGCTGTTCTATGAAAGAAAATTCGATGTTCATCAGGGAAACGACAAATATGAGTTGAAGCAAGGCTACCCTTCATCTCACGAGTACGCCATAAAAGAAGTGGCCGACAAGGCCTCGGTCCTCGACATCGGGTGTGGTAATTCCCTGGTGGGCATGGAACTTCTTAGAAAAGGCTGCCACGTAGAAGCCATCGACTACGAAGACCCTAAAGACAAACATAAACTT
>JABIXH010000180.1 GCA_018664975.1 Nitrospina sp.
GTGAGCCTGATTTCAGTATTTATAATTCTAAAACTTTTGGGTCGGAGCATTAACATCATCTCGCTTGCGGGCATGGCTTTCGCGGTTGGTATGGTGGTCGATAACTCGATTGTGGTTCTGGAAAATATTTATCGTCATCTCACGATGAAAAAAGGTGTTTTTAAAGCCGCCTACGATGGTGCCTCGGAAGTTTGGGGAGCGGTGCTCGCCTCTACACTGACCACACTGGCCGTATTTATTCCTATCGTATTTATTCAGGAAGAGGCGGGGCAGATGTTCCGTGACATTGCCATCACCATTAGTGCCAGCATTGCCTTGTCTTTACTGGTATCCATCACTGTTATTCCGACCTTGACCACGTTATTGATCCGCCTTCGGCCGGGGGAAGAATACCAGCCCGGTTTTTTTCATCGAACCCTGTTCAAACCATTTGTACTTATAGGTACGAAGCTGGGGGCTCTTTATACCGGACTCATGCAGTGGATACTCCGCCATTCACCCGTCAGTATTTTTATCAGGGTTCTTGTCGTTGCCGGTGTGGGATGGATGTTGTGGTACAGCGGTCAAACCCTGCCAGAAAAGGATTATCTGCCATACGGAAATAAAAATATGGTTTTCATGCTCATCGAGCCGGTGGCGGGAACCCCTGCGGAAACCAATATGCGTTATATGGCTAATTATGAAAAAAAGATTGTAGCCATGGAAGATGTTAATCGTAATTTTCTGGTTTTCTCGCAACGTTTCAATGGTGGAGGGGCAATTATAGAAAAGGAACTGGCGCAAGGTCAGCGGGGTGAAGTGAAGATGGCGGTCAAATCCGGTGAAATGGGCCAGGAAATTTTCCGCATTCCCGGATACCGCTTCGCCTTTGCTGTGCAGAGACCCATTTTCCGCTCGGCAGATAAAACCTTTGAGGTTGAAATTACGGGGCCGGATATGTTGAAACTAAAAAGCACTGCACTGGATTTGATCGGAAAAATTTCTGCTGTCAAGGGTGTGCATTCGGTTCGTCCAGAATTCAAATTTGGTAACCCGGAACTCAGGTTCATTCCTCGCCGCGAAGATGCGGCCCGGCTGGATATGGGTATGAATGAGATCGGAGATATTATTGAGTCGCTTAACGCCGGTAAGTATTTGGGTGAGTTCAACGATCAGGGTGAGCCTATTGACTTCGTTCTGGTACAAAAAAAGGATAGTCATAAACTGGGACTGGAAGATTACCGCTCCCTGCCTGTATGGACGGATGAAGGCATGATGACGCACCTTGGCCATCTGGTTGATATAAAAATCGATGCTGGCCCTGCACGCATTGACCACATTGGAACCGAACGGGCGATCAAGCTCCGCGTCCAGGTGAGAAAAGATGTTGCCATGCAGTTGGTCATCAATCGGGTTGATAATGAAGTACTGAATAATACGAGAATAACTTTGGGAGCCGAATACGGCCTGCGTATCGGTGGTTCTGCTGATGAACTGGCTTCCACCGAAAAATCATTGATGAACAGTTTCGCCTACGCGTTAGGTTTTATCTATCTACTCCTTGTAGCCTTGTTCTCTTCATTTCTCAGGCCGTTCATCGTTATGCTTACGGTAGCGCTGGCTGTTTCCGGCTCCTTTTTGGGGATCACCTGGAACAACTGGTTTCAACGCGGGAATATCCTTAAGATCCTTGAAGAATGGGATGTGCCGAATGCCCAGGCCATGGCTGGCGATTGGAACTGGATCACCTTTGATATCTTGACCCAATTGGGGATCGTCATCCTCGCGGGTATTGTGGTCAACAACGCCATCCTCATCGTGCATCAAATGCTCAATAATATTAAATCCGGTTTGGACGAGCGTGAGGCCCTCCTGCTGTCATGCCAGACACGATTACGACCGATCATGATGACGGTCATTTCCAGTGTGTTTGGCATGATACCTTTAGCCTTTGGCGAAGGGGCCGGTACCGAATTGTATCGGGGTATGGGTACAGCTCTGATTGGCGGATTGAGTATCTCTACCTTGTTTACTCTGTTTTTGGTTCCAGTGTTGATATCTTTACTGATCGATATGGGATTTCACACCCAAAAAGAAGACCTCGTTAAAGATTCGCTAGCTGGCGCGACCGCCGGTGGCAATGGGCAATAGCTTTTGCTCATTGGCCCCAAGCCGAATGGGGTGGGGGACATTCGATACTAATTTCTTCTTTGCTTGTAGGGTGCTTAAAAATTAAACGCAGGGCGTGAAGTGCGATTTTCCCGTCTGGTAACATTGAATGCGCGCCATACTTTTTATCTCCAACGATGGGGTGCCCGATGAAGGAAAGTTGGGCACGGATCTGATGAAACCTTCCGGTATGAAGATGTATATCAAGCAAGCTGGTGTTTGATAGAGTTTTGATGACCTCATAATCCAGCACCGCTTCGCTGGCGTTAGGGGTGGGACGGGGAAACACTGTGGCCTTGAAGGTTTTTTCTTTTCTCAGGTAATGCGTCAGATGGTTTTTTCTAGGGTCAGGAGTTCCTTCGACCAGAGCACGATAAATTTTCTTTGTGGTTTTCTGACGAAATTGTTCAGAGAGCCGTGAGGCCCCTTTGGAGGTGCGCGCGAATACCACTACCCCGGAGACAGGTCGGTCGAGCCGGTGCACCAACCCCAAAAAAACTTTACCAGGTTTTTTGTATTCTGTTTTGATCCAGTCCTTTACATGATCCATCAGGGAGGATTCGCCAGAATCATCCTGCTGAGTGAGCATGCCTGCAGGTTTACGCACCGCTATTAAGTGGTTATCGATATACAGGATGTCGAGGGAAGGGTCAGGAAGGCTGTTCAAGCTTCAGTCCTTTTGCTTCAATGATTTTAAGGCTAGGGGGGGTGACGATACCTCCCGAAACCACATATTTAATACCTTCCTCAATGGTCATTGATACTTCAGTGAGTTCATCAGGCGGAGAGAAAATCAGGAAACCGGAGGTAGGGTTGGGCATGGTCGGGACGAACACGTTGAGCATATTTTCCTGAGTCATCTGTTGTACCTCTCCCCGAGATTCGCCCGTTACAAACCCAATGGCTAAAAGTCCACGGCGCGGGAACTCGAGCAAGACGACTTTACGGAAAGCGGTTGTATCTGCTTCGGCGATGGATAAAACCACCTGCTTGGTGCCCTTATAAATGCGGCGGACAAAGGGGATTTTCTCAACAATGGTTTCGCCGAGTATGAAAAGTTTTTTCCCGAAAAAATTAGTGGTAAACCAGCCGACCATGAGTACGATCAGCAGGGTCATTCCCAGTCCAAGAAAAGGGATGCGATAACCTTCGGGAATTGGCACCCCA
>JABIXH010000080.1 GCA_018664975.1 Nitrospina sp.
ATCCCTACTGCAGAAGTTCCTGTTACCAATTTTCATCGCGATGAAATTCTGGAAGAGGAGTCCTTGCCGATATGTTATGCCGCTTACACTCCTTGTTTCAGACGAGAGGCGGGGTCATATGGAAGAGATACGCAGGGACTAATTCGGCAACATCAGTTCGATAAAGTAGAGTTGGTTAAATTTAGCCGTCCTGAGGAGTCTCCTGCAGAGCTTGAGAAACTGGTCGAAAATGCTGAATCCATTCTAAAAAAACTTAACCTGCATTACCGGGTGATGGAATTGTGTACCGGTGATCTAGGTTTCTCTGCCGCAAAAACATATGACCTTGAAGTGTGGCTTCCCAGTCAAGATACCTACCGGGAAATTTCGTCTTGCAGTAGTTTTACCGATTATCAGGCCAGGCGGGCCAGGATAAGGTGTAAAAAGCGTACAGGAGGTAAACCGGAATTTGTCCACACAATAAACGGATCGGGCCTTGCGGCCGGAAGATTATTTGTCGCTTTACTCGAAAACTACCAACAGGAAGATGGAACAGTACTTGTACCGGAAGTTTTGCGTCCTTATTTGCAGGGACTTAAAACTTTAGCGCTTTAAAGCATTGACTTAATGATGGAAACAGTCAGCTTGACATTTACCCACAAGTAGATAAATATAAGCGGGTTCATAATATTCAGGAGGGATGGCCGAGTGGTTTAAGGCGGCGGTCTTGAAAACCGTTGAACGAAAGTTCCGTGGGTTCGAATCCTACTCCCTCCGCCACCCACTAGCGTGGGGGCAAAACAGCTATATCCCAATTGGCCGGGGGAAACTTTACCCTCGGGAAAATTATATTGTATATCCTTTTGTAACTTAACTGGATTGGAGAGGTGGCCGAGTTGGCTTAAGGCGCACGCCTGCTAAGTGTGTGTAGGTTTACTCCTACCGAGGGTTCGAATCCCTCCCTCTCCGCCACCCTCTAACGAGGAAGGTAAAAACTTTGGCACGAATAATTAAATACCGGGTTTGTTTAATACTGGCGTTGTCTTTGTTCATCGGTTGCACCCATGAAAGCAAAGAAGACATTGCTGACTTGCCAACGACCGATATTAATAAACTGAATGTTTCCCAGTTTGAAGGGTCCGGATCAAAATCTGTCCAACAAGTTGATGCCGGTTATGCTGCTAAGGCGACGGATGAAAATCATCCCAATGTTCAGGAAGCGGTGAAAGTAGAACGGGGAATTGTTGTTCCAGATGGGGTGAAGGGGAAGTGGAAAGCGGTAAAGCTTCTTATCAAGAATAAGAAGGATGAAGAACGCAATGAAATGAAGACAGTTGCTCTGGGATCCAGTTTTGAGTTGGAAGATTCCGGAATCAAGGTTACAGTAGGGCCGTTTTTGCCCAATTTTGTGATGAGCCAAAAGGCTTATACCTCAAACGGAAATGAGTTGACCAACCCTGCTATTCAATTAGTGGTTGAACAAAATGGCAAGACCCTTTATACAGGGTGGGCATTCGCAAAATATCCCACGATGTATGCGTTTGAGCATGAAGATTTTGCTTTGCAGTTGATGGATTATATACCTATTGATGTATCCTGATATTTAATCGGGATTATTTCCCAATATGCGCCCATGGCTCAGCTGGATAGAGCGACGGTTTGCGGAACCGTAGGTCGCAGGTTCGAGTCCTGCTGGGCGCACTCTTTTTTCCTTCGTAGCGTAGGTACAAAAATGATATATTTAAGTGCATTATTTTATAATCAGCTACTTTGCTATTCCTAATCTAATTATCTCAATCCCCTAGATTTCGAGAAAAAAATGTGTCCAAATAACGTCTCCATAAATAACGGGGAAGATCAAAATTGACTGTATTACCAAGCAGAAAACTTATCGGTTATATTTTTATTCTGATCGGTGTTCTCGCAAACGAGGTTACCTTAGCCTTGTTGGTAAAGGGATGGTATGTATTTTATAAAGTTGATATTTTAATACGTCTAAGTATTTTTACTTTCCAGGTTTTTCTCTTCTTTATTGGATGGTTCATTCTTAAAGGTCGATCTTTGAATTGGTTTTTTGGCCTTTACAGTAATTTATCATTGTTTCTGTTTAATACGATTTTGTTATTAGTATTTCTATTCGGTTGGTTCGCCTATAAAGACAGGTCTCATAAGATAAAATCTTTTGGCCCAGTCTTTTCTTCATTTCAGCTCCTTCAGGAAAATCCAGAACACATGGAGACTCTATATCCTGACCTTTCACGTGAAGAGATCAGAGAAATCCAGACATCACCAAATATCACTTCGCATCCGACTTTGGAATACATGGAAAAACCGGCAAACTCAAAATTTTATAATGTTGGATTTGAGAATATGCGATACAGTTTTGATGTAAATGCCGATAATGCCGCTTCGCTCATAAATGGCTCCTATTGGGTTTTCGGTGGATCAACGACTTTTGGTTATGCTGTGAGTGATGACAATACTATTCCAGCCTACTTGAATCAGTTAGGAGGAAAAGGAAATATTTTTATTAATTTTGGAGTTGAAGCTTATTTTTTAAATTTAGAAATCGAAAAGTTATTATTGTTGTTGAAGAAAGGGTGGCGACCAAAGCGAGTCATTTTTATTGATGGTCTTAACGATATACATCACTTATCTTCAGCTCGCTTCCATCCAACAGAAACCCCCGCCCACAATCCTTTTGGATTTAATTATTCTATCGAAAATTTTGATAGATTTTTAGATTCTATAAAGGTTGCCGTTCAACATCGGTTCCCTGTCCGCCCGGAATTGCTTTCTCCAAAAGGTATTTATGAAAACATTTATCAAATGGATTCTTCATATCAAAAATATCCAGTCTCATATTTTAACTATTATTATCATCAGGTTGGAAACTATAATCACGTTCTCAGCAATTCAGAACAATACGTAGAGAAATTGATTACTTTTTACCGCTTAAATATAGAGTTTATTAAACATCTAGGACGTTCATATGGATTTGACTTCCATATTTTCTTTCAACCAATCGGTCTCCTTAATCTGGAAAGCGCTTTCATAAAAGACTCTAAAACCTACCAAAATTGGTTATATTACAAGATGTATTACGCCCTGGTACCTGCTTTTCGGAAACATATAAGTCAAAACCCTATCCCACAGTTTTACGATATCTCTGACGCTGATAAGGAATGTTCCAAATGCTATGTGGACTTGACACATTACAGTCCAAAACTTAATGCCATAATAGCCCAGAGAGTTCTTGACGAATTGAATTAGGGTAAGAAATAGGATTTAAGGTTTTCTGGCATTTGGTCATTAAAAATATTACATGCTTATGGCTCAGCTGGATAGAGCGACGGTTTGCGGAACCGTAGGTCGCAGGTTCGAGTCCT
This sequence comes from Nitrospina sp., assembly GCA_018664975.1. Classification (GTDB taxonomy): domain Bacteria; phylum Nitrospinota; class Nitrospinia; order Nitrospinales; family VA-1; genus LS-NOB. The sequence continues at coordinate 3,369 of JABIXH010000080.1, forward strand.
GCTGGGCGCACTCTTTTTCCACCCCACTCCCTAGCTGTGGGGGCAAGCTATCTATTTAGCCGAGTTGACCCGATTAAGCTATTGCTAGTTGGCCCCACGCCGAGCGGCGATTGCAAGATTGTTCAAGGCATCAGCGTAATCTGGTTTCAGTTCTAGCGCTTTCTCAAATTGGATAATCGCTTCCTCAGTACTTCCTTCAGATAACAAGGCGACCCCTAAATTATTGTAAGCATCGACAAAGTCTGGTTTGATACGGATCGTAGATTGGTATTGAATAATAGCCTCCTGGGTTTTGTTCTGGGTGAGCAGGGTGTTGGCCAGATTATAAGTGGCTCGGGGAAAGTCGGGCTTGAGGCCAATGGCCTCCCGATAATGGACTAGAGCTTCTTCCACTTTTTGTTCCTTGATGAAAACGTTTGCAAGGTTGTAATGAGCCATCCAGGCCGTCGGATTTTTTTTAACCGTATCACTCCATAGGGTGAAGTCATTTTTGTAAACAGAAATCTGTTTCGAGGTCAAATATCCGAAACCCAGTAAAAGTAAAATAGCAAATAGGGGCAAACTCTTCCCCGTTAACCGGGCTACTCCAACGACAGCGA
>JABIXH010000246.1 GCA_018664975.1 Nitrospina sp.
AAACAGAAAGATCAGCTCCTATATTAGAGCTTTGAAATTAGAGATAAATATATTTTGAATATTTTATTTTGGTGGTTCGTCGCTGGGGCAACACCCGTTCTCATTCCGAACACGGAAGTTAAGCCTTTCAGCGCCGATGGTACTGCACGGGTAGCTGTGTGGGAGAGTAGGACGAGGCCGGGCTTTTTTTTAAAACGCCTTCAGCGATCATTGCTGGAGGCGTTTTTTTATGTCTTCCCTGCCCTGTTTTTGAGTCCCTTTTCCTTTTCATCTTCGTCCCATTTTCCTCTGGAAATTACGTTTTAATCCGCACTCATAATTCAACCCTTTTTTGTCCTCTTAAAACTCTATGACAGCCCTAGGAATTATTAAGAATTTCAACGCTTTTTCATTGACAAAAACTACCTGCTTGGTTACTATCGCCCTTCTATTTGACCGAGATTTAAGCCTTGCCCCAGAGTCCGGTTAACTATTTGTTTTTGGGGGTTTAGGAGAGCCTTTGAGGAGAGGGTTCTTATCGTCTGAAAATTTGACAATTGACAGACAGTCTCGGTTTACTGCATTTTTTAAAAACGCCAAATCGTTTCTAAAATTATATGCTTGAGCAATACACAGGCGCCGCAATCATGTTACTCATGTCTCTAGGCATTGCCGGAGGTATGGTGGTGATGACTTCTTTTTTAGGTCCGAAAAGAAAGTTCGCCGACAAAATGGAACCCTTTGAATGCGGCGAAAGTCAGTTGGTTTCCCCCCATCAGCGTTTCTCCGTAAAGTTTTACCTTGTAGCGGTTTTGTTTGTTCTGTTTGACATAGAAGCCATCTTCTTTTTCCCCTGGGCCATTCTGTTCAGGCGATTGGGAATGTTCGGCTTTATTGAGATGCTTTTGTTCATTCTTATTCTTGGTGTCGGGCTTCTTTATGTCTGGAAACGCGGGGGTCTGGATTGGGAGTAAGCCGGTAACCAAGCGGCGGTATTACGCAAAAAGAAATTTTGGGAAAATAAACGATGTCTGAAAAACAAATCATTGAACGTATCAAGAGTCAGTACGGTTCAGTAGTTATTGATAGTCATGATTTTCGAGGTGACCAAACTGTCACCGTGAAAAAAGATTGTGGCAATGAATTTTTCAAATTTCTACGGGATGATGCGGAGTTGGCGTTCAACTTTTTAATGGATATTACTGCCGTTGATTATGTCTCCAAGAAGGATGAACGGTTTGAGGTGGTTTATCATTTTTATTCCCTCAAGCATAATCATCGGCTACGGATAAAAATTCCCGTTTCTATGAAGGACTGCATTGCCGACTCGATTACATCATTATGGAGAACGGCAAACTGGTATGAACGCGAAATATGGGACATGTATGGGATTAAATTTCGTGACCATCCCAACTTGAGACGAATACTGCTTTATGAAGAATTTAAAGGACATCCTTTACGCAAGGATTACCCCATTAACAAACGGCAACCTTTGATCGGGCCGTTGAATTAAGGAATGACCATGCTGGTCGATTTAATCATTACGCTGGTTAAAATCTTGTTCATCTTTGCCGTCACTGTTGGCTTTTTTGCCCCTGTCCTGACTTGGGTAGAGCGCAAGCAGAGTGCTCTCATGCAGGATCGAATCGGAGCAAACCGTGCCGACATTATGGGGTTCACCGCATTTGGTCTTTTCCACATAATTGCTGATGCCTTGAAGATGTTTACCAAGGAAGATTTTATTCCTGATGGCGCCAATAAGATTCTTCACACGATGAGCCCGATCATAGCTCTCGTCCCTGCCCTTCTGACCTTTGCAGTCGTGCCTTTTGGCGGACAGTACACACTCTTTGATAAAGAAGTTAATCTGGTGATTTCAGATTTGGATGTCGGACTGCTTTTCGTATTTGCCATTGCATCTCTGGCAACTTATGGGTACGTCATTGCGGGCTGGAGTTCCAACAATAACTGGTCTCTTTTAGGTTCCATGCGAACCGCTTCGCAGATGATTTCTTATGAAGTCACCATGGGCCTCACCATCATTGGTGTCCTGATGGTTTATGAATCTATGAAGCTGACAGAAATTGGTGCCATCCAGGAAAACTTCTGGATGTGGGGAATTTTTCTTCAGCCTGTTGGGTTTATCATGTTCCTGACTGCGTCCATCGCTGAGAACAAACGTATCCCCTTTGATGCACCTGAAGCAGAGTCGGAACTGGTTGCCGGTTATTTCACGGAATACAGTGGTCTCAAGTTTGGTATGTTTTTCATGGCAGAGTTTATAGAAATGGTCACGATCGGCGCGATCATGACTATTTTATTTTTAGGAGCGTGGCATATTCCATTTTTAACTACTGCCACGTTGCTTTCCTGGTTTGACTTTCTCGGCACCACGGGTTCGAATCTCGTAGTGATGTTAATTCAAGTAGGTGTGTTTTTTGCCAAGGTTGTTTTCTTCATTTATTTGCAGATGATAATCCGGTGGACACTTCCCCGGTTTCGTTACGATCAAATAATGAAGTTAGGTTGGAAGATTCTTCTTCCCCTATCCCTGGCTAATATTCTTGTTACCGGACTCGTAATCCTGGCGCTGAATTAAAGGAGTGCCCTTATGGCTTATTACGTTAATAGAAGATCCGAGATGACTTGGTGGGAGAAGTCCTACATCCCTGAAATTATAAAAGGGATGTGGCTCACATCTCGTCGTTTCTTTCATAACTTATTTGGCTTCATTC
>JABIXH010000248.1 GCA_018664975.1 Nitrospina sp.
AGACAACGCGCCATAGAAAGAGGGGCAATCTCTCACACACAGAACTTTGTAGAGATTCTCGGTGATATGGACTTGGATACCGTTCCTGCCCCCAGTCAATTGGACGACATATGGTTTTTAATGAATTATCGTATAAACTTTTCCAAGCTTTTTAGCGAAACGCGCCCAGTTAAGCTTGACCAGCAATATCGTTGGCTGAAATATATTCATACCTTGACAGCCCCGGACAATGCTATTGTAATGTACTTTTATGGCTATCTGCAAAAACAAGTTTTAGGCCATATTTGCCCTGAACTAGTTTCAAAACTAGAAAAAAGACTCAATGAGTCCTCATATTGGAATGAAAGGTTTAGTTTCTTGGGACTTTCTTCCGACCATTTGAAAAGGGAGACATTTCCTTTTACCAAAGAATCTAGTCCGGTAGGTTGGGACGTTGAAACTGTCGTCCATTAGTTATTCAAATTAACTCATCTAACAATAGAGAAATTAGCATGATAGCAACTTTGAGCGCCCTAAAAAACAGCCTAATAAGAAAATATCCTTTGACAGGGCCGTATTACACAAGCTTTCCCGCCGTGGGTCAATGGTCACCAAAATTCAAGTCCGCCCACTTTATCGATGCCCTAGATTCTTTAATCGAGAAAGATAGTACCGCCCCTATTTCTCTTTACCTTCACTATCCCTTTTGTCCTGAGCTTTGCACTTATTGTTGTTGCTATGTAGTTATTTCTAATGACCAGGAAAGAATGGATCATTTCTCTGAATATTTACTAAAAGAAGTTGATCTTCTTAAGAATTATTTCGAAAAAAAATCTATTACTCCTAATATCAAGGAAATCCATCTTGGTGGTGGCTCTCCCAATGTAATGTCAGAGAAGGTTTTTGAAAAACTGGTTTCAAAATTAAGTACATTGGTAGATATCTCGACCTTAAAAGAGTTTGCCCTCGAAATTGATGTGCGAACAGTCGATTTTGAAAAAATGCGCTTTTACTCTGAAATTGGAATCAATAGAGTTTCGTTCGGAGTACAAGACTTTGATAGTAAAGTTCAAGAGGCTGTAAATAGAGTCCAACCCACAAAGCTAATTAAAGACCTATTAACTACTGAGACACGAAGACTGTTCCAAAGCATTAACTTCGACATCATGTGGGGACTTCCTTACCAAAGCCGAGAATCTCTTAGGAAAACAATCCAAACCACTATTGATTTTTCTCCAGACCGCATCACCTTTCTCCACTACGGACATTACCCGGAGGTGTACAAGCATCAAGGGAAAATTGACATTTCAACGCTACCTGATGATTCAGAAAAAATGTTAATGAACCTGGAAGCTATAAAAGCTTTAGCGGACGCAGGATATGAAAAAATCGGACTGGATCACTTCGCAAAAAAGGATGACGAGTTAGTTAAATGGAAAAAGGAGGGGAGGCTGGTTCGCAGTTTCATAGGTTACCCAGGTGACAATCATAATCTTATCGGGCTCGGCCCCTCTGGGTTAAGTAGCTTTAACAACCTCTACTTCCAAAACACTTATGGGTTGTCTGATTACTATCAGGCTGTTGATTCTGGCACCTTCTCCACTTTTCGAGGGTTCAAATTATCTCCAGACTTAGAAATCCGGCGTGAAATTATTTATGATCTCATTAACTACAATCGTCTAGATTTCAAAAAAATAGAGAGCAGGTTTGGCATCGATTTTCGATCTTATTTTTCAAAAGAACTTAATTCGTTTTCTGAGTTGATCGCTGACGAGATGATGAGTGTTACTGAAGCCTCCATTGAAGTTACCTTTCTTGGAGAGAATTTCGTCCGTCATATTTGTATGGTATTTGATGTTTTCTTGCAGAAAAGTGAATCCCATAAACCATCATCACGGAAAGATGAAAAATTGGCTTCGGCCTAAAAAAAGGGTGGAATTTATTCGTGCCAAGTAATGCTTACAAGCAATTCAAAGACAAGAAGGTTCTCATCACTGGTGCATCTGGTGGGCTGGGGCATGTCTGTGCTATGGAGTTTGCAAATCAAGGAGCTCACCTCGTTCTAGCTGGGCGTGACAAAGATAAGCTGACGACACTTAAGAGAAGTTTCCCAAGACCAGAAAAAGTGATGACTTTCGCGGGAGATTTAACACAAGCCAAAAATATTCATCAGCTTGTCAAGGAGGGGAATGAATTTCTGGGGCAATTTGACATCCTTGTACATGTTCTGGGTGGGGGTTACGGGTTTCGCGACCCTCTTTTGTCTTGGGAGCAGCTAGAAACATTACACAGGCTCAATATAGGCGCTGCAGCAGAAATCAACAGGATGGTGTTGCCTGATATGATTCAAAATAAATGTGGCTACTCTGTGCACATAGGATCAATATCTTCTATGGAAGCTACTGCATCTGTAGGATACAATACGGTAAAGGCTTCTCTGGCTGCCTATGTGAGGAGTTTGGGGCGAGAACTTGCTTCGACAGGAGTTGTTGTCACGGGGGTTTTGCCAGGTGCGTTTTATGCACCAGGCAATTCTTGGGAAAGACTTGTAAAACAAAAACCCGCGGTCGTAAAAAAATTTATCGAAGACAATTTACCGCGTAAAGAAATTGCTGATGCACAGGAGATTATTCCCCTTATAATGTTTTTGTGTAGTGAAAAAGCATCAATGATGGCTGGGAGTTGCGTCCCTATTGATGCGGGTGAGGGGAAAACATATTTACCTTGAAATCTTCACAGAAAAATCAATGTCTCAATTAATGCTAATATCTATCTGAATTCAAAATATAATTGGCAATTCGTTCAATAAAATATTGCAGACTAAACTAAATATGAAAAAAATCACTCGAATAGCTCTGGTTCAACCAAATATGAAATGGATGGACTGGAATTGGAAAACTAGTTGGGATATACACCCGCTAAACCTATGTCTTCTGGGGGCCATGATCAAGGAGGACTAT
>JABIXH010000119.1 GCA_018664975.1 Nitrospina sp.
AGCCGAGAGCCCGCACGCCAAAGAGTATGAGTTGGATTTCACCGATGTCAAAGGTCAGCATCACGTAAAACGCGCCCTAGAGATCGCCGCCTCAGGCGGGCACAATATTCTGCTTATCGGCCCACCGGGTAGCGGTAAGTCCATGCTGGCAAAACGTATTCCTACCATCCTTCCCTCCATGACCCAGGAGGAAGCCATCACCAGCACCAAAATCCATAGTGTGCTGGGCCAATTGAAAAATGGTAGAGGACTCTTAAAGCAACGTCCATTTCGTTCTCCTCATCACACCATATCCGATGCCGGACTGATTGGCGGAGGGCGGGTGCCCATGCCAGGAGAAGTCTCCATGGCCCATAACGGTGTATTGTTTCTCGATGAACTGCCTGAGTTTAAAAGAAACGTTTTGGAAGTTTTACGGCAACCTCTTGAAGAGGGAGAAGTCTCCATATCACGAGCGGCCGGGTCCATCACCTACCCGGCAAACCTCATGTTGGTTGCGGCGATGAACCCTTGCCCATGCGGGTATCGGTTCGACCCGAAACGTGAATGCGGATGCACACCCATGATGATCAAAAAATATGTTGGAAAAATATCAGGCCCCCTGCTCGATCGCATCGACCTCCATATCGAAGTTCCGGCATTGGACTATAAAGACCTTTCATCCGAATCTGGCGGAGAACTGTCCGAAGCCATCTCCAACAGAGTTGAACAGGCGCGAGGTATCCAGTTAAAACGTTTTCATCAAGGGGATGAAAATAATTTCAACGCCAACATGAACCCGAATCAGTTGAAAGCTTTCTGCCAACTCGATGAAGCATCTAAAAAGATCATGGCTCTTGCCATCGACAAACTCGGACTCAGCGCGCGGGCGCATGACCGCATATTAAAAGTCGCCCGCACCATCGCGGACCTGGCAGAATGCGAAACCGTGCAGTCCGAACACATCGCGGAAGCAATCCAATACCGCTCTCTCGACCGCGAAAGCTGGTTCTGACCCCAAGTAGCACCCTTAGAGATTTGGAGTTTCAGTTTCAAAATTAGGGGTGGTGGAAAAAAACCAATGTGATCGCAACATTTGGTTTATACTTGGCTATAACATGCTTAATTAGAAATAGATTTAGAAATTCCTTTAATTCGCCGCAATGAAGGCCATATATAACTCTTCTCAATAGCAAACCTCAATGAATCGAGTCACCACACCTAAAGTCATTCCTGTAGAACAGCGGCATTTTATTCCTAATGACCTAGGCCCCTTTTTTACATTAAAACGTCAATTGGCTAAGCCCGTCGCAGACCTTGCCGGACACTACTTTCTGGACTCCAGAATTCGTAATAATATCACCTGTCTTAAAAAAGAAAATCCGAATTTGATTTTAGGTGAAACGCATTGCCACTCCACCTTTTCGGATGGGTCGCAGTCTGTGCAAAACATCTTTAAAAGAGCCGCAAATCTGGGTCTGGATTATGTAGTCATTACCGATCATTTAATTCCGGGGAAATTCTTGATCGATAATATAGTCACCTCTCTAAAGGAACAAGCTCGATGCCTTGATGAATGGGATGAAACCACCAAACCGGTAAAGGCGTATCCTGCTTTTGAAATAAGCACTATCGAAGGACACCTTATTCTCATCCTGGACCCAGAGTACTTATCTCAGGTTTCCGACATTTCGCTACAATTTTCGGAATTTGATTACCAGTTTGTCTCCATGCTTGATGTGATTCCCCGAATTGAACCTTTTGGTGGAATATCTATTATCCCGCATCCAGAATTAAAAAGGGCACACCCCTTCGGGGCCCCCATCAAGTGGGTGAAAGAAAACCTGATTGGTCTGGTCGATGGAATAGAAGATATATCTTCCGGTCATGGGTATCAGGAAACCTATTCCCAAGAACTTGGTTTAGCTTCTATAGGTTCTTCTGATGACCATTTCAACCTACTAATCGGTACAGCCGTCACCGCTTATGATGGGAACACTCATCGTGACCTGATTTCCGCAGTAAGATCCCGACAAACTAAAGCCATTACAGTAGAAAACTCCCTGCAACATCTTCTCAAGTTAGCGCGCCGCGTTTTTTAAAAAAACATAAATATTCCACGCTCCCTTTTCTTGATAAGTAATCACGCCAGGTCAGATTCCTGCTCCCTGCCCCCCTGCTAATAAATTTTTTGTATCCAAACAAGGTAATATGAGTTATATTTATTGACTAGGACTAGTTATTTAAACACCCCTTATTGCCCCCGTTATTTTTACTTCTGTTTGTTTTTATCTTAAGGGCCCTAAATCTCAATCCTTTTATTGAGTTGGTTTGCTTCTCAGGGCAAATTTTCTAAAATATTTCTATCAACCTATATTTGTTTGGAGTTGAAATGCGTAGTGGTATGCGTTGGTTTGTGGCGGGGATTTTATGTCTATTGTTTACAGGTTGCGCCGCAGGAAAAGTCTACGTTGCCCAGTCAGGGGATAGCCAGTCTTCTTGTTTAGACCTTGAAAAAGAGCTGAAACTCACTCAAGGAAAAATTAAAACTTTGAACAATACAGATCACACCCTGAAAAATCTGAGAGATTTTGCTCTTGGGGCGGTCAGGTTTGCCTTTCCCCCTATTGGGATATTGAATGCACTTTTACTAGTCTCTGATTCCCATGTCGCAGATTTGGCGGAAACAGAAATCTTGGGAGACCGACACGATGGGCTGGTTGCAATTTCCAACCAAAAAGATTGTGGTTATAAATATGCCATGTCCCCTCACCCGTAGATTTCGTTGCTAAAAAATATTACTTCTGCTCAATACCGTAAAAAGTGGCCATTAGTTTTGCTATTGGACTCATAAATTTTGCCTTAGGTGTAAAATTTTTGCCTACCGGCTCAGAATATTTAAGAGTTTTTCCCTTCAAATTATGCTTTCTGGTACTTGAATTCATGTTTTGTCCCTTTCAAATTATTGACGCATTAAATAATTATATTAAAAAGCAATTATCGGGCCAAAAATATCATTCCAGTCCTTATCATTAAGATTAAAGTTGATTTCATACAAAAAGGGACCACCCCTGCTTGATCCAAAGTGATCCAATTGCTTGTTTAATTAGAAGAAAATCAGGAAAAAACTTGCAATTCATTCCTCACAGGCCTACCTTTAATATACACATACGGTAAATTTTAATTGGTTCTATTGGGACTCATTTATACAGAGTCCCCTTCTTTACCACTGTTTTGTTAGGAGTTCGATATATTTCCATCGAATAACTAAAGGAAAGTGTCATGGAAGGATTCTTAAAAATATACCTTTTGGGAATTTTTGTCAGCGCAACCGGGGTCGCTGACCAGAAGGGAACTCAAATCATGAAAGCCCAACTCGACCCCCCAGCGGCATCAATGCCTGCTCATACACCCAACACCTACAAAGTTTGCCTTCTCTCGGCAAAAAAGAAAATGGCCGCTTGCAAAACAAAACTCAACCACTCCCTAAAATCCCTCACAGGTTCGGCTCATAAAATTTTTAGTAAACAACGAAAATGTGAGATGGATAAAAAGCAAAAATTTTTTCTTTGCAAGCAACTTTTCCTAAAATAACAATTGGTTCCTCTTCAAGTGGAAAATATGAAACGACCTGTATGAGGAACACCAGAGTAGCGGAACAGGGCGAGTAATTGCCCGCCACTACCAAATCAAGCAAATTAAGGGGTAGGAGGAAGCAGGTCTTCGAGAAAGAAGGCCGCGAGTTCAGAGCGGCTGGCTAGTCGGGTCTTCTGGTAAATCGCTTGCGACTGTTGTTGCACGGTTTTAAGTTTTGTGCTGCGGATATCGGCGATTTCTTTCAACGAGAACCCCTTGAGCAAAAGAAAACCCACCTCGGTTTCGGCCGGGGTCAATTGCCAATGCGCAAACTGATTTTCGATTTTGATCGACAACCCCGCAAGAAGTTGATCTGTCTCGCCTTTCCACTTTTCTTTTTCTTTATTCAGTTTTTCCACATCGCTTGTTAGCGTTTCGATTTTCTGTCGGGCCTGAGCCAACTCCCTGATTCCTCCAACAAAAATAGCGCCGCTGATCGCAAGAAGGAATCCCTCCAATATCAAATGGGTGCCGGTGCCTCCTTCTAAATAATCGCTAATAAGGTCAAGCCCTACCAGCACAACAAAAGTTCCCGACAATACTAAAACTACAGGATTGACCTCACGAGCATCCGCCATTTGCCCTATATCCTCTATAAACTATTGATATTTCATGCGAATTTTATCCACCATAGCACGGATGGATGTTTTCCACTTTCTGACGAAAATTAGTTGCAAGTTAACTTATTACTATTTTCCCAGGAGGTTACCATGTTTGATTTACCGTTGCATCCCGTAGTGGTTCATTTTCCAATCGTTTTAGGAACTTTACTTCCTTTTCTGGCATTACTACTTTGGTGGGCCATAAAAAAGGATCTTCTACAACAAAAAGTCTGGGCATTGGTAACGGTAATGGCTTTGGCTTATGGCGCTTCTTCCATTATTGCGGTGGAACTTGGCGAAAAAGATGAGGACAAGGTAGAAGAAATCGTATCCGAAAGAGTGATTGAAAAACATGAAGAGGCTGGAGAAATGATTCCCTGGGTGGCGGGTACTTTGTTCCTGGTCTCCATCGTTGGAATGGCTAAGAAAAATTCACATTCCCTTAGATTGGGATTGGCTGTATTGAGCCTGATCGCACTTTTCCCTTTGGTTGATGCAGGCCACACCGGGGGAGAATTAGTCTACCAATATGGAGCCGCTAGCGCGCACCTTCCTAAGGACAGTCAAGCCATGATCGAGTCGGGAAAGTTTCTAGCAAAGTATGATGATAAAGATAAAGACAAGGACAAGGACAAAGATAAAGATAAAGACAAGCACCAATAGCCAGACAACATCTAGTAAAAGTTTTGCAATGGTGATTAGGGTGAGCAATGCGAACCGGGCCTGGTATGCTTAGGCCCGGTTCGCATTATGAAATCCCTTTATCTATATTTAATTGGATTTACCTATGAAAAAGATTTACATTGGTAGAGTTCCAAATTTAATGTTTTGCGAGCGCACTATTTATGAGAGAACTTATTTCTGAAAAGCTCAAGACAAGCGGATACCTTCCTCCACTTCCTGATGTGCTCCTCGCCTTACAAAAGCTGATGAATGACCCGGACTGTGATGTCGAAGATGCCCGGCGACTCATTTCGTCAGACCCCGTCCTGTCCTCACGTATTATTACTATGGCGAATAGTGCCTTGTTCGCGGGAGGGCGCGATTTGGCACAGAATATTGAGGATGCCATCGTGCGTCTGGGGGTTAGTGCGGTACTGGAATTATGTTATACGCTGGAACTTCCGGGCTGTATTAAGGTTCCACAAACATTTGGGCAAACCCGTTATTGGAGGCACAGCCTGGCAGTTGCCATCCTTTCCCGTGAACTGGGGAGCAAAGTTTTAACGGACCAAGAAGAATTGGACGCTTGCTACCTGACAGGTTTAGTTCATGATATTGGATTATTGGCTTATGATTATCTTGTGCCCGAGCAATTCAACCAGTTTCTCTTAACTACCGATTTTCCTGCTTCTGATCAGTCGTTGGAATCGTTGGAAAAAAACTTTTTTGGAATGAGCCATGCGGAATTAGGCTCCGCTTACCTGAGCGAATGGTGGCCGGTTCCTGCAATAATCGTAGAAGCTATTCGAGATCAAAATGGTTCAGGACTGAAAATGGACCAAGCACCCAGCCTGGCTCAGTTGATCAGCACCGCAAACCAAATCGCCAATGAGTATGATATAGCGAACTCTTTAGAAACCGGACAAAAAATATCTACCGATGAGAGTTATCTGGATGCTCTGAAAATGACCCGAGAAGAAATGGATGAACTGGTGGATTGGGCTCAAGTTGGGATTCTTGCGGCAGAATCTGTTCTTTAATTGCCCTTTTCTGCATAAGTTTTTACTCTAACTCGCCGCCCGGTTTGCGTTGGACTTTAAGTGGCGCACAGATATTTTTGACCCTCTCCAAAGCACTGCTGGTAACCCTAACCTTCCACTGTTGATCTGACTCCGTATTCCTCCGGTAAAAGTCATGAAAGCGTCCCATATCCCAATTAGAAATACGAAGGGTACCCCACCTTTCAGCAAGACGCTCAAATAGCTGGTTGCTAAAAAATCGAATCATTTTGGGGTTATCTGTCATTTTCCCGGCCAGCGGATAAAAATCCCGCGCATGAAGAGCCAGCCCTTGCTTGCCCAATGTCATTAAGAACTCCTGAAGCGATTCAGATTTAGGCACGAACCTTAATGCTCCGTTAGCGCTGAAAGAGGATGTGGGCCATTTTTCCTCAGGAAGAGCTTTAGCAACCTGATAATTACCTTCTGGAATACCTTTTCCAGCCAGAGTCATAATAAAATCCATATCGATACTACCTCGTGCCTCGGTTCCCAGCAGGCAGAGCCGGTCAAACTTTTTTCCAGTTCCAGCATCCAAACTGACCAACCCAGGAAACTCCTCATGACCGGTTAACTTGATGACAATTTCAAAAGCTGAAGCGTTTGGGGAAAGTGAAACAACAATAAAAAAGGCCACAATTCCCGAGAGCAAAAAGGGGTGTTCATATTTCTGTTTGCGCGTTCGAGCTTTCAAGGACTTTCCTGTGTTCTGCCTTCAATGACCGCCAGGGCAGAATTACGTTGGACGGTAAAAGGGTCGGAGTCGGGTCGATGACGTCCAGGCGTTTTCCTTTTGGGTCCCTCCAGCGAGTTTTTATAAAGAGAAAACACACGGCTGAGATAAGATGATTTCAGAGCAATGCTTCCTTCAGGCGGTAATCCTGCGGCCTGAAAATTCTTGACGATTTGCGGAGTGGAAAGAATGATTCCAGCAACTTTTCCCCCTTCATTCAGCAAGGGAGAACCCGGTACCGGTGGGAATGGCAACTCCAGTTCAAACATATTTTTATCGTTCATGATCGCACTCAATCCTGTTATCACCCCTTTCCTCCAGGAGGAGTGACCGGCACCCTCCCCTTTTGATTCGGGTGATTCCAGCGAATCCCCTACCCGATAGATAGAAGAATCGCCAAACATATATCCCGGTTTTTTGGTCTCCAATTTCAACAGGGCCAGGTCATAGACAATATAACGTTTCACAATTCTGGCGGATATGGGAGGTTGATTCTCAATCCGCACCCGCACCTCTTCTTGATCACCCAAACTGTGAGCGAGTGTGAAAACATAGCCATCCAATACAAAACCATGCCCCTTCACAGACCAGGTTGAGGATGGGGAGACAGGATGCATAGCATCGAGTTCTTCAAACTCTTCAGGGTTAATGTCAAACTCTGCATAAGTTTTTTGAAGGTTTTTTTTGACGATTTTCAAGTTACGATTCGATTCCGGATCCGAATCTGTAAGGTAAAGTTTTTCAGCCAGGCGCAAATGGTGAACCGCCATCACCCCATTTTTGAGTCGATAAAACAGCAGGGCTAAATTATGATGAGCCTGTGGCCAATTGTTTTTGAGCCGTAATACCTGCTGATATGATCGAATAGCTTTTTCCCTTTTCCCAGCCAGATTTTGCTCAAACGCAAGGGTATACCACTCCTCTGCCGTCTTAGCCTGCACAACAGAAACCATTGAAAAAACCACTACAATTGACAAAAGGAAGACCAGGCTGGTTTTAGGTTGTTTTGGAGTTCCGATACAGCGTAAAATAATTTTAGAGCTTTCCAT
>JABIXH010000250.1 GCA_018664975.1 Nitrospina sp.
CCACAACAAAAATGAGGAAGAATAGAAATTTTTTCACGGTCGATTTTTGTTTAATGGATTCTTCGCCTATAGGGATTGTTTAGGCTATTTAATTTAGCTAATTTCCTTTTCCCGGTGGCGATAAAATTCTTTGCTCCCAAAACAACAGGTTTTATAATAAGCTTTCTTGCCTTAGGAATTTTAGCAAGAAAACTTTCTGAAACAATTTAATTATTAAGGGTTTTTGATTCCATGTCAGTCCCCATGATTCAAGCGTTAAAAATAGGGTCTTATTTATTCCGCCAAAAGTTGAAAGGCAACAAACGTTATCCCCTTGTGATGATGTTAGAGCCTTTATTCCGTTGTAATTTGGAATGTATTGGTTGTGGAAAAATACAAAAACCCAATGAAATATTGAAGCAAAATTTGACTCCAGAGCAGTGCTTTAAAGCTGCTAATGAGTGCGACGCTCCTGTTGTTTCTATAGCAGGAGGGGAGCCGTTGATGCATCCGCAAATTGTTGAAATCGTTAAGGGCCTAGTGGCCATGAAACGTTTTATTTACTTATGCACCAATGCGATCCTGCTAAAAGATTTTTTGGATCAACTGCCAGTAACCCCTTATTTGACCCTCTCTATTCATCTTGATGGGATGGAAGAGGATCATGACCGCATTGTTGACCAGAAAGGAACTTTCAAGCTGGCCATCGAGGCGGTTCAAGAAGCCAAGAAAAGAGGATTCCGAGTAACCAGCGCTACCACTTTTTTCGAGGATACAACGGTAGAGAAGGCAGAAGAGTTTTTAGATTTTCTAAAGCCCTATGGAATAGATGGGGTAACAATGGCTTCTGCATTTCGCTATCAGGATGCTCCGGATCAAGACCATTTTTTTGGGCGCCGCAAAACGTTTGAATTTTTTGATAAGTTACTTGCGAAAAATAATAAGGGCCGCTGGGATTTGAACCACTCACCTCTTTATTTGGAGTTTTTACGAGGGAAAAAGGACTATTCCTGCACCCCCTGGGGGAACCCCAATTACTCCGTTCTAGGCTGGCAAAAGCCATGCTACCTTTTGGATGAAGGTTATGCGGAAACTTTTAAGGAGTTGATGGAAACCACTGAGTGGAACGAATATGGTCATGAAAATAACCGCAAATGTGCAGATTGTACTGCCCATTGTGGTTATGAAGCTACAGCGGTTGAGGATGCGACTTCCAGCTTAAAAGGTATGGTTGATTCTGCCAAAATGGTTTTTCAATAACCTGTTCCAGGTTTTATGGCCACAGAAGGCTAGGTGGGTAGGATGGTTTGTTCATCTATGCTGGCTTCTGCCAGTTGCTCTGATTTGAGTCCTTCTGCCATTTTTAGATTGGCTCCTTCAAGCCGGGTATTTTTTAATTCAGCCTGCATGAAATCAGCGCGAACAAGGTTGGCATTTTTTAGATCAGCATTTTTTAAGTTGGCCCACCTCAAGTTTGCTCCTCGTAAATTGGCTCCCCGCAAGTTGCAGTTCTCAAGATTGGCATTTTTCAGATAAGCTCCATACAGGTAAGCTCCCTCAAGGTTTGCGTCTTTAAGGCCAGCACCTATCATTACAGCACCTTTTAAATGGTAGTCTTTCAGATTGGCCTGTTTTCCCTCACGGCCATTCGTCTCCAGCCAGGTTTTGTGATTGGAAAGGATTATTTTTATTTCTGATGCAGAGAGGGTATTTTCTTTCGAGGCTGGGGAATCAATATTTTTCATCCCGGCATTGTACATCTGGAGAATTTATAACCGCAAGTTTTACTTAAAAAAAAGAGGCAGGGATAACCCCTGCCTCGTTATTTGAATAAATTTTTAAGAGGCCAAAACTTTATTATAAAGTTCTTGGAACTTTAAATTATTTGGATCAGCCTGAATCGCTTTTTCCAGGGATTGCTTGGCGGACTCCTTGTTATTGGTCTTAAGGAGAGAGGTGGCAAGCTGGTAGTACGCTTCGGTATAATACGGATTGATATTTAAAGATTTTTGAAATGAATCAACCGCTTTTTTGAATTTCCCCTCAGTCTGATACAGAACCCCTAAGTTGAAATGAGTGAGCATTCCATTGGTGTCGACTTTCAAGGAATTTAAAAGAATCTCTTCAGCTTTGACCAAATCGCCCTTTAACCGGTAGCTATCTCCTAGGTTGTTCAAGTAAGTGGAATTTCCAGGTTCATAGGTAATAGCTTTTTGATAATATTCAATAGATTTTGTGAGGTCATTTTTTGTCTTATAAATATTTCCGATATTATTCAAGGCTTTGGAATCATTATCATCAGGTTTGAGTCCTATGGCAAATTCCCATCTTTTCAGTGCTTCGTCCTTGTTTCCCGAAGTGTAATAGATCATTCCCAGATTAATATGAGCTTGAACGTCTTTCGGGTCTAACTCTATAGTTTTTTGAAAACTATTTTTAGCTTCTTCATAATTTTTCATTCCAAAAAGTAAAATACCTTTTTTTCGGTAAATTTTTGGATCTTCAGGATTAAATTGGATAGCCAGATCAAATTCTTCCAAGGCATTTTTGAACAGGTTCAATTGAACCAGTTCCAGCCCTAACTTGTAATGGGATTGAGATTTTTTTGCGTCAATTTTAACATCCTGAGAAGTACAGGAAAATAAAAAGGAAGAAATTAAAACGAGGATAAACAAGTGTCTCATAGTTCAGATCCTTTGAACAACAAGGTGAAGAAAAAGGGGCCAGCCATCAATGGCCGACCCCTGAGATGAAAACTTGATTCTAACTAGCTCGTTTAGTTGACACCACGAGCAGGTCTAGCGAACGCAGAGGAAGTTGCACTTGCGCTTCCAGGTCCAAGAGAAGAACCTGCACCATTCGGTAAGGTTCCCCCTAAGGTTGAATCCTGCATATCACCAATGAACTCCATGGCGAAACCAGAAGAGCTGGATTCAATGAAAACTATGCCCCAGATGGTAAGCTGGGCCAGATTGTCAAACTTTGGGGTGCTTCCAACCGTAACGTTTCTGGAACCCGCCGCCAGAGATGGACGTTCGCTCACAGTAGTGACCCTAACTGCACCAAACTGCGCTGAGTCAATAGTCGGGATTAAATGAGTCCGGCTATCTGTGAAAGACGCATTGGAAGTGTTAATGGTTGCATTGCTCTGATTTACAATAAATACCCGATGAGTTTCACCAGCGTCTACTGTAAAAACCTGAGCCCGACCCGCAGCATTGTTTACCGTGGTGGTCATACCAATGGCTTCCACCACAACACCGATCTGGGTCAATGCGCTATCCAGAGAAGGATGGCTGACACCGATAAAGGTGTAGCTGTCATTGGGAACAGCCTGAGCATAGGGGGAAATGGCAAGACGAGAGCTAAACCGGGTATCATCTGCCTGGGTTTGTCCTGAGGCCGCGGGGACAA
>JABIXH010000164.1 GCA_018664975.1 Nitrospina sp.
AATAATTCACCCGGTGGGCCTCCGTTTCTTCCCGCCCCACCTTCCTTGATAAAAGCCAGAGTGTATTGGTCTGCGACACCGGGAGGAATTTTTATATCCAGGGTAACGGAACGGACAACCAATTGTTTGCCCTTGCACTCGGGGCATTCATCCCCTTCGCTGGATCCGGTTCCTTCACACTCCTCGCATTGCACGTACTTTTCATAGGTGTAGGGGATTGTTCCTCCTAAAGCCACGATAGGTAGAGGAACATCCACCATGAACTGCAGGTCAAACCCACTGGTAGGCATGTCCGGATCGACTGCCTCGGGTTCCTGAGCGAAAGGTTCCTCTTGTCTTTGTTGATTGCCTCCCTGCTCTCTTCCAAAACCACCGGGAGGGTCACTCCAATTGGGTTGGCTACCGGGACGGCGGGGCGATTTTTTTCGGTAAGTCTGTTGACGATCATATTCTTTTCTCTTTTTCGCATTGCTAAGTATTTCATAGGCCTCGGAAATGATTTTAAACTTGTCCTCGGCGGTCTTGCTTCCAGAGTTGGTATCCGGGTGGTATTTTTTAGCCAGCTCACGATATTTTTTCTTAATATCGGCTTTGGTGGTTTTCTGAGTGACACCGAGTATTTTGTAATAATTCCGAGTGGTGGTTTGAGCCATGGAAGGTGAGATTTATATTATTGAAGTATATGTAGTTATGCGTAGTTCATTTTATCAATTTGAGGGCATTTGTACAATCAACTTGGCAAGAAGTTTAGTTTATAGTTCCAGGCTGTAATGCCAGAACTCCTCATTCTTGATATAGCCCATGGACTCATAAAGGTTTTGCGCAATGGAATTAGAAGCTTGTGTTGCCAGTTCTATTCTAAGTGCTCCAGTTTCTTCACCGTGTTTTTTTGCCGCTTCCATAAGATATTTGGCAACATTTTGATTTCTGAAATCAGAACTGACGAATAAATCATTTAAAATCCATATTTTTTCCATTCCTACCGATGAAAAACTGGGGTAAAGCTGAGTAAAGCCGATAATATTTAAATTTTCATGAGCAACAAGAATTACAGAGTCTTTATTTTTGAAACGAGAATTCAGAAAATCAGTGGCTTTAACTAAATCGTCCTTCTGCTTGTAAAAGATCCTGTATTGATCAAATAGGATTGCCAATTTTGGGATATCGCTTGATTCTGCATGGGTCACCTGCATGGCAATTCTCCAAATAAAAAAATTTGAGAGTAATATTATCCAGATACATTTTTGGGATTATTCCTACCGAATGAAAGATGAAGGAGAATCTCGTCACGGTCTGGGCGGCTTTTGAAAGGATAAAATTGATCTTTCAGTGTTATTAATAGCATTTCTGGACTTTTCAAGTTGTTCTGTTTTACATGGATTTTTATTTTTTCAGAGCTCTTCTTTTCCACATCAATGATATTGGAAGGCGAGAAGGTTTTTTCGCTAAAAACCCCTTTAAAAACGACTTCATTTTTACCCAGTTCCAGCATTCCCGCATCTGCATAAACAGGTGCCATGCCGAAGCCGCCACGTTCCCGTTCCTTGAACGCTTGACACACAACAAAATAGGACTGAGTCAAAGCATTTATTTTAAAGGGTTTGAGTTTAAATATATATAACCGATATAGTTTATAGGTGAAATCAAACCACCTCAGTGAAACCGAAGTACAAAATATAAAATTAAAGATAAATAGATAAAAGCTTTCGTAAATGAAATAAAAGATCCCAAATGCCAGAGCAATTCCCAGAAAAATACTACAAATAGTATTTACTAGAAACAAGGTGGCACTCAGAACCAGGTTTTTTTTTCCTTTGGGAGGCTGATTATGGAAGGCCTCATATTTTTTATATAAACTCCAGGTGGTTAACAATCCCAGGCTGATGACCAATGTTGGTAGCGGGAACACGAATAGAAATATTATAATTAGGACTGAGGTCAGTTCGATCATAAGCTTATTTTATTAGAGGTCCTCTTATTCTTCGAGGTTGTATATAATATCAAGAATGAAATATCCTTTGGTTTTAAAATCTTATAATCTTTATCATCTTCTGGGTCTGGAGAATTTTGCCAGTGGAGAGCAGATTAAGAAACGTTATTGGCAATTGGCCAAGAAGTTTCATCCCGACCGGTTTGATTCGACCGAAGAAGAAAATCAATTCTTTGTTCTTTCCACAGCCGCCTATAATTTTTTGCGTGATGTAAATCGAAGACGTTCTTATGAACAACTCTTGAAACGCAAGGAAGAGGTTAAAATAGGTTATAAGAGCTCGGAACTTGTTTGCCAGCGCCAGAAAACGCATAAACGTTTCTACTCTGCGCGTATGACCGTTGATCATGACTTCAATCGGTTTGTCGATGAATGCCGAGTCAACTTTGCCAAATTCCTGAAACATGGCAAAAAGATCAAGGTCAGGCCCAAAATAATTTCTAAAGGTAATACAGAAGAAGCTGAATTTGAGGGTTATGTAGAAGAAGGGCTGATTGGTTTTCAGGATTTCATAAAATCTGTCCCGAGAATAAAAACCCGCAGATTTTAATTTGCCTTATAGGTTTAGGTTTTTTTGGTCTCTATTATCCAATAACGACTTATTCATTCCCAAAGTACCTGTTATGTTATCAAGAGCCCTGCATTGTGGTTTTTTGATTTTTTTTCTCACAGCTCCTACCGTATTGGCCCAACAAAACCTAGAGGTGATTCCCCTTAATAATCGACAGGCGGAGGAGTTGATTCCTATGCTTCGTCCTTTGTTGGGGAGTAATGAGACCATTACGGGAATGCACAATCAACTTATTGTGCGAGCTTCTCCAAGAAAGTTGAGAGAAATTAAAAGTATTCTCGAAAAAATTGATGCCGAACTCAAAAATTTGCGGATCACTGTAAAACAGGGGTTCCGTTCGAAACTGAATAAACTGGAGCAGGGAATAGATGCAGATATCCCCCTAGGCGAAGCGGGGCGTGTAATTATTAATTCCGCTGACAAGAATGTAGGAGGGCTGATTATTGAAGGAGAAGAGGGGGTGTTGCGTGGGAGACTTCTACACAAAAAGTCCGAATTGGATGAAATGGATACTCAGGTTATAACGACCCTGGAAGGGAATCCGGCAACGATATATTTTAGTCAGCGAGTTCCCTTAAATGAAAAGAGAAGAGTTAGAAATGGGAGTAAATTTATAGAGCTTGAGTCCACTCGGTTTAAAGACGTGCGAACGGGATTCATAGTACTACCCCATATTCGAGGAGACCAGGTTGTTTTGGAAATCTCCCCTCAACAATCCAGAGTTAAAAATGGGAAAATAGAAACGACTGGACTCAATACTGTAATAAAGGGTCAGGTGGGAAAGTGGCTAGAGTTGGGTGGATTAAGTCTGAATGAAAATGAGCAAAGTTCAGGTATAGCCAGTAATAATTTTTCCGGGCGGGTACAAAAAAGAAGCATCTTTGTAAAAGTTGAGTTGCAATAATTTTCCCGCGTCTGCGGAGTTACTTCTTACATAAGAAAATAGAAAATTACCGCTGGTATAGAAGCCCCTGCTAAAGACGCGAAAATACTTTTAAATATGTATGTTTCGGTAGAATTTTCCATGCTTGTGGTATTGTCTGGGATGGGATAAGCAATTTTAACCTTTTCCATGGTCGTCAAGCCTCCTGGTGTATATGCATAATCAATATGTAATACATTACTTTACGGCAAGTTCCATGCCAAACTTGAACTGTAGAGGAGGGTGCTTGCAAATTGTTATAAATAAAGGGTTCTATTGATTGTTTGGGGTTTATTGTTCCCATGTTTTATATTTCTAAAATAGGGATATTTTCCATTTTGACGCCAAAATTCTGTCTCTTTATAAGAGATAATTAATAAGTTGTATGAGCGCATAGCGATGCGAAAAATTGAATCCCATCCACTAACAAGGAAAAACCCATGAAACGAAGGATCGGCGAAATCCTGGAGCCAGAGTCTAAAGGCGATTTTCTCAGCCGGGGTTTCAATATTTTCATAATTTCCCTGATTGTCCTCAATGTTTTTGCGGTTGCTCTGGAAACAATGCAGGATTTTTCTAAACTATATTCAGGACCACTGAGGGTTTTTGAATGGTTTTCTATGGTGGTGTTTTCAATTGAATATGGGCTGAGGGTCTGGACTTGCACGCTGAAGTCGGAATACAGTAGCCCAATTAGAGGGCGCATTCGTTACATGCTCACTCCCTCCGCGATCATAGATTTAATGGTAGTTGTCCCATTTTACTTGCCACTCTTTTTCAATATGGATTTGCGTTTCCTTCGGGTTCTTCGCTTGTTCCGACTTTTTGCCTTATTCAAAATGGCACGGTATTCCCAATCGCTACACCTGTTTAAAGTGGTTTTAAGGGACACTAAAGAAGAATTATTTATTGTCTTTGCGGCGACGCTGGGAATGCTGATTTTTGCTTCGGGAGGAATTTACTTTATCGAGAATAAAGCCCAGCCTGAGGCATTTTCGAGCATTCCGGCGGCGTTGTGGTGGGCGGTCTCCACCATGACAACGGTGGGTTACGGCGATGTTTATCCCATCACAACTCTGGGAAAAATATTTGGTGGTTTTATTTCTATGCTGGGTTTGGGAACATTTGGCCTGCCTGTGGGAATCATCGCATACGGGTTTGTTGAGGAACTACAAAAACAAAAATCGCGGCCTTTGCAGTGCCCTCATTGTGGCAAAGAATTCGATGCCCCTATAGATAGAAGAAAAATGCAACGTTAAATCAATGAAACCATCTTCTAAGCTTAACTTTGTGCTGTATTGTCTTGTGCTTGGGCAGGTTTTTATCGCAGAGGTAGCCGATGGGGCTGATATTTCTGACATGGTCTATATTGGTGCGGCGGATGAAATAAAGACAGGTGAAAATTTAAAGGGATTTTATATAGACCGGTATGAAGTGACGCAGGCGAAATATTTAAAGGTTATGCACTCCAACCCCTCATTTTTCCAGGGAATGGATCGACCTGTTGAAAAAGTGACCTGGAATCAGGCTGTGGCTTATTGCAATAAGGTGGGAAAACGATTGCCAACAGAGCAGGAGTGGGAAAAAGCAATTCGTGCAGGAACATCATCCCTTTATTATTGGGGAGAAAGTCATCCAGATAACTATGCCTGGCACAAAGGCAATGCGGACAAGAAGACTCATGATGTAGGTAAAAAAAAGCCTAACCCATGGGGACTCTATGATATGGCAGGAAACGTATGGGAGTGGACCCAAAGCGATCATGAAAGAAGTGGAAAAGTCGCCCGGGGAGGATCGTGGCGAAATGGAGTGGGAAGTTTGAAATCTTCTCACAGGATATCCAGTCCTTCAATCCACAAGTTTCATTATGTGGGTTTCCGGTGCGCCCGCTAGGCACCGTTTGTTTTTCTGTATTGAGTTGTAAGGGATTGCTGTTTTTCCAAAGGAAGATTTTTAAATTTTTCATAGCTATCACGTAGCAATTGTTTTTCAACTTCGGGTAGATTTTGGAATCGTTCGAACTGATTTCGGATAATAATTTTTTCATCAGCAGATTTTAGTTTCCACACCTGGATCTTTTTCTTGAGGGATTTTTGTTGATTTGGACTCATGGTATTCCACCTTTTTGCTCCTGTATTCAGGCGGATTTGTTTTTCAGGTGCAAGGTTACTCCATTTATTTTGAAGAGGGCCAAGGAGCCGTTTTTCTTCAAAACCCAATTCAATCCATTCTAGGCCATTATCCAGATTTTGTCCCAAGCTTGAGGTGGGGGCTAATAGCAACATGATCAGTGGAAGGAGTGATAACAATCTTTTTGGCTGTTTAATCATCGGTCTTTCCAGTTCTGGAGAAAATCAAGATTTTCATAAAATTCAATCGGGTCATTGGAAATCAGAACTTCCAGGTCTTCAAGGCTGTTGTCGGCTTGGGGCGTGAAATCAGGTTTGAAGTATACTAGCGCAATAAAAATTAATGCTGTGATGAAACCAATTATGGGTAGGATAGCCCAACTGGGGAAACCACTTTCCCTCCCTAATGAGGATTCAAGAGCCCGATGCCGTATTTGCATTAATTTTTTGCGGGTGTCGGCATCCAGTTCGTTTTCATCACTCCTTAAATACTGGCGGGAGAAATCCAGGGATTTATGCGGATCGTTTTGTTCGCTCATGGAAAAAATTGATTTTTTTGGCGTATCCTGAAAGCTTTTTCAGAAAACTAATTCCAATGGTATGATGAATAGCTTATTTACCAAGTCCATGTTTTAAAGATAGGTGTTTTAATCTCTAAAATCCATATTAACCGAAATTTTGATCCGAAGCGCATCTAAATATTTATAGAATATTAAGATGGCAGATAACCTCAAATATGGCTCGAAGTGTATCCAGAAAATCCCATAAAAGTGAAAAGGGTATGACTGCACCTTTTTCCCTTTTTACTAATGATGATCTTCATCTTTTTAATGAAGGCAATCATTTTCACCTCTATAAAAAGTTAGGAGCCCGTAGAATTAAGGAGAGGGGCGGGACATATTTTTCGGTCTGGGCACCCAATGCAAAAGAGGTTCATGTGGTAGGAGATTTTAATGGCTGGGAAAAAGGACGGCATCATCTGAAACCCATACAAGAGTCTGGAATTTGGGAAGGATTCTTTCCCGAAGTTGAGAAAGGTGATATCTATAAATACAATATTCAATCCCATCAAAATGGCTATCAGGTTGAGAAGGCCGACCCATTTGCAATTCATTGTGAGACTCCCCCTAAGACCGGAAGTATCGTCTGGGACCTCGACTATTCGTGGCAAGACCAGAGTTGGACGGAGGAGGGACGCGAGCGGCATAACTTACTTACTCGTCCTGTTTCAATTTATGAAGTGCATCTCGGGTCCTGGATGCGCAAACTCGAAAATTCTCTACTCACTTATCGAGAGCTGGCACCACTTTTAACAGATTATCTCAAACAGATGGAATTCACGCATGTGGAGTTCCTTCCTGTTATGGAGCATCCCTTTTATGGTTCCTGGGGATATCAGTGTACAGGTTATTTTGCTCCCTCCAGTCGCTATGGAACTCCTCAGGATTTTATGTTTCTCGTTGACACGTTACATCAAAACAATATCGGGGTGATTTTGGATTGGGTGCCCTCTCACTTCGCTACCGATGAATTTGCTTTGAGTCATTTTGATGGGACCGATATTTATGAACACGCCAATGACCAACAAGGCTTTCATCCCGATTGGGGAAGTTATATCTTTAATTATGGGCGAAATGAAATAGTGAGTTTTCTTATTAGTAACGCGCTGTATTGGTTAGACGTGTTTCATATTGATGGCATTCGTGTCGATGCGGTGGCTTCCATGCTCTATCTGGATTACTCAAGAAAAGAAGGGGAATGGATTCCTAATGTGGAGGGAGGTCGGGAAAATCTGGAGGCGATTGGTTTTTTACGAAAACTTAATGAACAAGTATATAAAAGCCACCCTTATACGCAGATGATGGCTGAAGAATCTACAGACTGGCCCATGGTTTCAAAGCCCACATATAGTGGTGGGTTAGGTTTTGGAATGAAGTGGGATATGGGCTGGATGCATGACACATTAAAGTATATGAAGAATGATCCTGTCCATAGAAAGTTTCACCATGATCAATTGACCTTCAGGATGCTGTATGCCTACCATGAAAATTTTATACTGCCTCTCTCGCATGACGAAGTAGTACATGGCAAGGGTTCCCTGTTATCCCGAATGCCCGGGGATGATTGGCAAAAATTTGCGAACTTGAGATTGCTGTTTGGTTATATGTTTGCCCAGCCAGGGAAAAAACTTCTTTTCATGGGAGGAGAATTTGGTCAGTGGGCTGAGTGGAATCATGAACAGAGCCTTGACTGGCATCTTCTGGATTATCCCAATCATAAAGGACTGCAGGCCTGGCTGAAAAATCTGAATCATCTCTATGTTAATGAACCTGCTCTTCATGAGATTGAGTTTTCTCCTGAAGGATTTGAATGGATTGATGGCAGTGACTCTCAGCAATGCATTCTTGTTTTTATGCGGAATGGCGTTTGTGCCGATGATAAAATTATAGTAGCTTTAAATTTTACACCGGTCCCCAGGTTTGATTATCGTATTGGGGTTCCTTGTAAAGGAACCTGGAAGGAAATATTGAACAGTGATGCGAGTGAGTTTGGCGGCGGAGGAAATGGGAACCCACAATCTATAGAAAGTGAACCCAGGGCTTGGCACGGCCAACCTTTTTCCGCCAACCTTGTTTTGCCTCCTCTGGGGGTCATATTTTTAAAGTATCAAAAATGAAGTGTAGTTCCTTGCGTGCAAAATAGAAAATACATATTGAATTTATGAACAGGTATATTTGCATACACGGTCATTTTTACCAGCCGCCCAGGGAAAACCCATGGTTAGAGACCATTACCTATCAGGAATCGGCATACCCCTTTCATGATTGGAATGAACGCATTCTTGCCGAATGCTATGCTTCCAATACCTGCGCCCGAATTTTAGATACAAAAGGGAAAGTCACTGAAAGAGTTAATAACTACTCCAGAATCAGCTTTAACTTTGGTCCTACTCTACTAAGCTGGATGGAATCGAAAGCACCGGATACCTATCAGTTGATTCTGGACGCGGATAAAATCAGCCAGAAAAAATTTTCAGGGCATGGTTCGGCTTTGGCACAATGCCATTCGCATATGATTATGCCTCTGGCAAATTCTAAGGATAAATACACTCAGGTATATTGGGGAATCCGTGATTTTGAATATCGGTTCAAGCGATTGCCGGAAGGAATGTGGCTTCCGGAAACGGCGGTTGACTTGGATACTCTCCAGGTCATGGCGGATTTAGGAATTCGGTTTACTATTTTGGCTCCTCATCAGGCGAGAAAAATATTAACCCCTGAGGGAACGGTAGAGGAGAATGAAGAACTTGATATCTATCAACCGTATCAGGTCAGGTTGCAATCGGGTAAAACTATTGATGTTTTCTTTTACCATGGTCCCTTGTCGCAATCCCTGGCGTTTGAAAACCTTCTTCAGGACGGAAAACATTTTGCTGAAAAACTAATACAAAAAGGTAAGGTCGGCCATCCTCAATTACTCAGTATAGCAACAGATGGTGAGACCTATGGGCATCATCATAAGTTTGGAGATATGGCTTTGGCTTATGCTCTGCAATATATTGATCAACAAAGTGGAGCCAAACTGACAAACTTCGCGGAGTATTTGGAAAAATTTCCTGCTAAAAAGGAGATCGAAATTATTGAAAATACCTCATGGAGTTGCGCCCACGGGATTGAACGCTGGACGAGTAATTGCGGTTGTGAAACTGGGGGGAATTCCGATTGGAATCAAATCTGGAGAGGCCCACTTCGACGAGCCTTGGGTTGGCTTCAGGGTAAAGCAGGCTCCACTTTTACGGAATTTAGTAAGGATTTGATAAAAGATCCCTGGAAGGCCAGGAACAGTTATATAGATATTCGTATCAATCGCTCCGAGAGAGATACTTTTTTTGCCGAACATTGCCATAGCGGCCTCAATGAATCCGAAAAGGCTGTTGTGCTCAAACTAATGGAACTACAATGCAACGCGATGCTCATGTTTACCAGTTGTGGGTGGTTTTTTAACGATATTTCAGGTATTGAAACAGAACAGATTTTGTTATATGCGGGTAAAGTAATTCAACTTACTGAAGAAATTTCTGGTGAGATGCTGGAACCTCGGTTTCTGGGTCTTCTCCAACTGGCAGAGAGTAATATTCCTGAAAAAGGAAATGGTGCCCTGATTTATAAAAATGTGATTAAAGAAGCTACTATGGATATCAAAGTTTGATACTTTAACCCGGTAACTATTAATCTAAGTTCCTCTGATAATCAATAATTCTTTGATATTTATAAATGCCTCAAAAACATGAAACTCGTTGTAGTGGGATTCTCCTTCATGTGACATCTTTACCCTCCAGGTTTGGTGTTGGAGATTTTGGACCCTCTGCATTTGAATTTGTTGATTTATTAATTCAGTCTGGCCAATCTCTTTGGCAAATTCTTCCGATAAACCCTCCTTCATTCGGGAATTCTCCTTATAGTTGTACTTCAGCCTTTGCAATCAGTCCATTATTTGTAAGTCCCGAAAATTTAGTGCGAGATGGTTTGCTGGAAGAAAGTGACCTTGAGTTTGCTCCAGAATTTTTACCAGAGCGGGTTCAGTATCCAACTGTATTGGAATTCAAAAATAAGATTTTAACAAAATGTTACGACCGTTTTAAAGAAGGCGTGGGCAATGATGAATTTAAAAAATTTTGTAAGAAAAATTCATATTGGCTGGATGATTTTTGCCTTTTTTCTGTGCTCAAAAACTTGTTTGATGGATGTTCCTGGAGTGAGTGGCCTGAAGATATAAGGAAAAGGAACCCTGATGCGATGGATCGTTATGCGAGAAACTTGCAGGAACCGTTGGAAAAGGAGAAATATTTTCAATTCATTTTATTCAGTCAATGGATGGAACTTAAAAAGTATTGCCAGGTTAAAGGGGTGCAAGTATTTGGCGATGTGGCCCTTTACGTAAACTATGATAGTGCCGATGTTTGGAGTCACCCAAAAATTTTTAAACTTAATCAAGAATTAAAACCAGTTGTCGTTGCCGGAGTACCCCCTGATTATTTTAGTGAGACAGGACAAAAATGGGGAAACCCTGTTTTTGACTGGGGCTATCTTCAACAAACCGGTTTTGCCTGGTGGATTTCTAGAATGAAGCATAACCTGGATTTATTTGATCTGGTGAGAATTGATCATTTTCGAGGTTTGCTTGCCGCTTGGGAGATACCAGCTGATGAACCTACTGCCATAAATGGTCAATGGCAGGAAGGACTTGGGGTGGAGTTTTTTTCTGCCCTGATGAATGATTTTAAATCCATACCCGTTGTTGCTGAAGACCTGGGAGTTATTACTCAAGATGTCAAAGATGCTATGACACGATTTGGGTTTCCTGGAATGAAACTTTTAATATTTGCTTTTGATGGAGATATCCAGGAAAACCCTTATGCTCCGAATAATCATGTGAAAAACTGTGTCCTTTATACCGGCACCCATGACTGCAATACAGTGTGTGGTTGGTTTTTAGAGGAGTTAAGCAATGAATCCAGGGTTAAGTTGGAGAATACTCTGGGAAAAAGTATCTGCGCCGATACTGTTTCTGATGAATTGATAGTGCTGGCAATGAGTTCGATTGCAGATACAGTCATTCTTCCAATGCAGGATGTGTTAGGTCTGGGTTCTGAGGCCCGCATGAATTGTCCTGGAATCGCGGAAAATAATTGGGAGTGGCGATTACTGCCCGGTCAATGGTCAAAAAGTATCACAGAGAAACTTTCTGGCTGGACTAAATCCAATGGCAGGATTTTAGGGTCTTAAATTTATTTTTGTGGATTAACGGGGACGTTCCAAATTTTTTCCGCATACTCTTTAATGGATCGATCACTGGAAAATTTTCCCATCCGGGAAACATTGATGATGGATATTCTTACCCAGGTATCGCTATCCAAATAGGCCGTGCCTATTTTTTCCTGGATATCGCAGAATGATTGGAAATCTGCCAGGACCATATATGGATCACCATGATCCAAGAGGTTTTCCAAAATAGGTTGAAAAAGATTGCCCTGTTGGCTGGAAAAATAACCCTTCTGCACCATATCCAGAACCTCTTTTAACTCTGGGTTTTGCGTATAAATATTCCTGGGTTGATAGCCCGATTGCTTCTTCTCCAAAACCTCTTTGGCATTCAAACCGAAAATGAAGATATTTTTGTCCTCTACCTCTTCCATAATTTCAATATTTGCTCCATCAAGTGTTCCCACAGTTAAAGCACCATTGAGAGCTAGTTTCATATTCCCGGTACCAGATGCTTCCATTCCCGCTGTTGAAATTTGTACGGATAGATCTGACGCG
>JABIXH010000251.1 GCA_018664975.1 Nitrospina sp.
AACTACTCACTTATTTTAATTCATCCATCCACTTTTTACCCTATTTTTAGAGGTGCCCTTAAGTGCATTTGATACGCTGATTATTATGAAGAAACAAATGTCTCATGATTTTGACCCCGATCTTTTGCAAGATTTTATTCAGTTAATGGGGCCAGGTTTGTAAAGGCAGGTTCTATTCTTCCTCAGGGAATTTTCATCGTATTTAAAGCAAACTCCGCGTATTTTTTCAATTCTGATTCCCACTGCTCTAGCTTTTTTTCAGAAATACCCAGCAAGGCCAACAAGTTTTTTTGTTCAATGTTTTTGCTTTTTATTCCACTGGGAAAACCCCATTCGCTCGCTAGAGATTTTGCCAAAGCAACGATTCCAGCTAATTCCCAATTCATATTATTTTTGTTGGGTTCTGCACATTGTAAAATGATTTGGCTGAGTTGCGGAGGGAAACCCCATGCACCCATCATTTCTCCCGCTACCTCTTGATGGGAGAAGCCGAGAACCTGTTTTTCTGCTTCCAGCAAGCTAACTTGATTTTTATCTGCAAAGTCCTGAGCTTTAGCGAATTCAGCGGGAAAATAAACCGATAAAGCGATTATCCCCGCTTCGTGGATAAGCCCGGATGTGAAACTGACATCCGATTCCGTTCCTCCCATCAACCTGCTCAGTCCGCCTGAAATTGCCGCTGTCATACCACTGTGAACCCATATTTGCACATAATCCAGCGGTAAAGATTCGGAGGGTTTGTCAGTAAATCGTTCCAGGATAGGTATACGTAAAGTAATATTCTTTATCGCACCCGGACCCAATAAACCTGCGGCTTGTTGTAAGGAAGAAATCTGACCGGGGTAACCATAGATGGGGGTGTTGGCAACTTTTAATACGGCCAATGCCATAGCAGGATCATACTGAATCATTTCCACGATGCTGTAATCCATGGATGATGAGGCTCCAGTAGCTATAAGAACATTATCAATTTGTTCCGGTAAGGAGGGCAGGTAATTCAATGCCCCGAACTGGTCAAGCGTTAAGGAGGTCATCGGCGGTACCTTGTATGGTGCGGTTTCTGCCTGCATTTTTCGCTTTGTACAGGGCAAGATCGGAGACTTTAATTAAGTCTGCGGCAGACTGCATATGGTCAGCATCAAATTCAGCAATTCCACAACTTACGGTTACATTAAATTCTTTACCCTTTGATTGAAATTTACGGCTGGCCATTTCTTCGCGAATACGTTCGGCGATATGCAAAGCTCCTTTTATATGCGTTTCCGGCAGGACCAGAAAAAACTCCTCTCCGCCGTATCTAGCGGCCACATCATTGGATCGGCAAAACTTTTTCATAATTGCAGAAAATGCTAACAATATTTCATCCCCCTTCTGATGCCCATAGGTATCGTTAACCTGCTTAAAATGGTCGATATCCATAATGATCACAGAAAGCGGGGAATTATATCTTCCACAACGCACCACCTCATTTTTTAGAAGGGTTTGCATTTGCTGGTGGTTGTCCAGACCCGTTAAACCGTCTGTTACCGAGAGCTTCTCTGCTCGCTCATATAACATGGCATTGCTTATTGAAAGAGCGACAAACTCAGAGACATTCAATGCAAAATCCAAGTCTCCTACATGGTAGAAACCTTTTTGATTATCATTCAGGTTCATGACCCCGATAATTTCATTTTCGATCATCAATGGGATGGAAACAAAAAAACGGCAGGAGAAAAGTGGATTTTTCCTGCCTAGAAAATAACGGGAGGCTGAAAAATCTTGCTCAAAAATATACCTTCCCGAGTTCATTGCTTCTTTCATGATGAGGGAATCATTTTGATATAAAGAATGACCCTCTTCCAAGTCAGGGTGATTGTGGCTGGCGAGGCTCAGTCGGCGCCGATTTTTATCAAAAAGAAAAAAAGTGAAATACTGCACCGATAAAATAAATGGGAGTTTTTCCACCATAACTCGACAAATTTCCTGCAGGCTGAGAAGGTTGATACTTTTTTGGAGGTAAATGAGATGGTCGAGGTTTTCGAGAGAATTGCCAAGTAAGGTATTTTGCCTTTTCAAAAGATTCCGAATAGTTTCAGATTCCTGCAATCTTAGTTTTTCATGTTCGAGCGGGTTCATTTTATTCCAGCTTTCCTCATAATTGCTAAAATCATGTTCCTATTTCCGGGTATGTCAATTTTCTGGCTATTTTTCATGTGAAGGTCATGTTTTCTGGAAAATGGTCGAAAAATCTATAGACTAATTTATACTATAATTATCGTCTAAAACGTTATAAAAAATAGTTTTAAACCTATCACCCGAAGCGCACCATCGCTCAAAAACCAAGTTGGTATAGTTTTTGCTCTATAATAATAAAAAAAGCAATTATGGTAAAAAAATGGCGATTCAATTGAAATTTATCAGGTTCCTTTTGCTGGCTTTGTTATCTCTTTTAGGGATTCAGGGGAGCGATAATCTTGCCGGGGCACAAGATTTTGGGTTGGATTCTGCCCAACGCCCACAGGTAACCTCAATAAGAATTGGACCACACCCTATTTACACAAGGATTCTGGTTAATCTTACCGAACTGGTTTCCTATCAGGTTAAGGCGGATTTCGCCAATAAACGGATTACCGTGTTCTTGCCATTCGCGGAAAAAGGTCGCAAGTTACGTAGTAGGTCGTTTAATGATAAAAATTTGGAGCAGTATTTAGTCCGTCCTTCCCAAGAAGATTTGGAAATAACTTTTGTACTAAAGAATAAAAATACTCGATTCTTCCATTCAGTAAATCCACAAAAATCCCAGATCATTATAGACATTAAGAGTGAAAACCGGCCAATTCTGAGAACCCGGATTGGAAAGCCACAACGAAAACCCGGAAGTCGGGCAATACTTGAACCCGGCCCCGAGGAGGCACCGCTACCTAAAAAGGCCAAGTTAATCGGGTATAGTCCAAAAAAAATTCTAGAGATAAATGCCAAGTCCAAGGAAGAAAAGGAAAAGAATGGATGGGAAGACTACCAAAAAGCCTTGAAGGAATTTCAGCAGTCGAAATATCCTTCTGCGGGGAAAATGTTTCGGGAATTTCATATCAATTATCCTGAAAGCAAATACCTCGATCATATCCTTTATTTAAAAGCGGAATCAGAATATCGCATCACTTTTAAAGAATTAAATCCTATTTTTGATCGGGCTCTGGCTTCTTTCAAGCTTGCCATGAGAAAATTCCCGAAATCAAAATTTTACGACCATGCTCTTTTAAAAGTGGCCAGTATCTTTGATGAATTTGGTTATAACCTGGAGGCAAGGGCACTTTACAAGCAAGGGCTCAAATCCAACCCAAAGAGTCTTTATAATGAAGTCCGGAAAAATAATCTGGCCGCCATGTTGATGAAAGAGGGCAAACTGGAGAAAGCTTTTAAAGCATTTCAGGCGATCCTTAGAAAATCTCCGAATAATGTAGCAAGTAAGGCGGGAATTTTTGAGATCGCCAATAAATTTTTTGAGAAAAACGATCTTCCACGAGCACTTAAAATTTACGAGGCCGGGATCAAACGATGGCCGGGTGAAATTAATGAGAAACCCGAAATCAGTTTTGTAATGGCAGAAATCTATTATTCGCAAAAAAAATTCAAGAAAGCCCGGAAGCATTTTTTCAATCTCCTGAACCTGGACCCGGCATCCAAAAATTCACATAAAGCTCTGAATCGAATTGGTGACTCCTATATGGTGGAAGGCAATTATCAGAATGCCTTGTCCGTTTTTGACGAGTCGGGAAAAAGAAAACGTATAAAACGGAACGACGATGGAAGAGCTGTCTTCGATAAAGAGGGAGTTGTAGTTCGAGAAGACAGTGCTGACACTCAGTATGGGAAAATCCGCATGGCTGATATCGGGGTGCGTAGTCCACGTTTAAAAATCCGGGATATAGTTTTTGATGTGGAGCACTATTACAAACCGTTTAAAACCTTTGATAAAATTTTTGTTGAAGCCCGAAATGTTGACATTCTGGCTGAGGTTACCCTGAGTCGAGGGATCGCATATTTACTGGAGCAAAATTATCTCAAGGCGATAGATGAGTTTAAAAAACTTTTACCGCTTGGGCCGGAATCGCAGTTCTTTCAGGAAGCAGATCGTTACATCCGGCAGGCCCTTATTGCTCTGATTGGAAAATACGCCCAACAAGATGGCAATCTTCCTATTCTTTATTCATATAGTGATTTTATCAGCCTTCCCATAGGGGATATTAAGAATGCGCAAACTCTGCTTCAGGTTGGTGAGGCTTATCAGGCTATAGGCATGTTTGCCGAAGCCGTAAAATTCTATGAAAAAGTTAAGGTGATGGATTCCAATAAAACATATCGCGACCGGGTCTTTCTCAACCTGGGCAAGATTCATTTGGAGAATAAAAGTTACAACGAGGCCATTTTAGTGGGGCGCAAATTTTTGAAACTTTATCCCCGGAGCAAGTGGGTTCCAGATGCGATGAAGCTTTTGGCTCACGCCTTGATAGGGCGAGGAGAATACCAAGAAGCTATAAATATTTATGAGGATTTATTGGCACGGTCTACCAATAAGGCTGAAATTCATTATTTTATAGGTGAAACTTATACTGAAATGAATCAATTGGCAGATGCCGTACAATCTTACCAAAAGACGATTGCGACCTATGACAGGCAAGAAAAGGTGATACCTGCATACCTCCAAAATGCCTATTATCATTTGGGAGCATCCCTCTTTAAATTGAATCGCTTTGGCCCCGCTATTGAAGCATTGAAATCTGCCAGCGAGCTTTTCCCAAATAACCCTTATCGGGATTGGGCAGATTATCTTATTATGGAGAGTCTTGAGAAGATAGGTGATCCTTCCAAGGTTACAGAAGGTTTAAATCGATTGGTGAAAATCGACAATGGAAACGAACTGACTCGCCAGGCCGCAGAATCCAGAGTTAAAATCCGGGAATGGGAAAAACAATTAAAAGAAGGATGATTTTATTTTATAATAAAATCATGTTTTTCGTGCAACCTGCCTTATGATCCTTCCTATGACTAACATTGGCAAAGAAAATAGTAAAGATATTGATGCCCTCATTAAAAATATGGAGGCCTTTAACGAGGTCACTGCGCAACTGCAACGATCTTATGATGATTTGCAGGTAAGGATCAAGAAATTAGACCTTGAGCTTGAGGATAAAAATAAGGAATTAGAAAAAAACCTTATTGAAAAAGAGGAAGTCAAAAATTATCTAAACGATATTCTGGAAAGTCTCACCAACGGTGTTATTGTGGTAAACCGATCCGGGCGTATCACAACATTTAATCAGACGGCGGGAAGCCTGACCGGTCTAAAACCTAAAAACTG
Source organism: Nitrospina sp. (assembly GCA_018664975.1). Classification (GTDB taxonomy): domain Bacteria; phylum Nitrospinota; class Nitrospinia; order Nitrospinales; family VA-1; genus LS-NOB. The sequence continues at coordinate 5,342 of JABIXH010000251.1, forward strand.
TTTAGGAAAAACCTTGAAAGAAGTTTTTCCGTTTGACTTGTTTGAGA